>NZ_JACNME010000004.1:300000-496408 GCF_014270065.1 Quadrisphaera sp. RL12-1S
TGGTCCGTGCACCTGCTCAGCGGGTGGGCGCAGCCGCTGTGGCTGCTGGTCCTCGCCGCGGCGCTGGCCGTGGTGCTGGTCCGGCGAGACGCGCTCGGGACCCCGTCGGGGAGGTCGCGGTGGCGAGAGGGAGGTGGAGCGGCGTGACCGGACATGGGGACGACGTGCTGGTGGAGGTGTCCGACCTGGTGGTGGTGCTGGGCCGGGGGAAGAAGCAGCGGCGGGCCGTGGACGGGCTCGACCTGCGCCTCAGCGCGGGCGTGCACGGCCTGCTCGGCCCCAACGGGGCGGGCAAGACCTCGCTGGTCCGCGTGCTGGCCACCGTGTTGCCGCCGTCCGGCGGTGGGGTCAGCACGCTGGGCGTGGACGTCCGCGATGTCCACCGCCGTCGTCAGCTGCGCCGGCAGATCGGCTACCTGCCGCAGGCCTTCGGCTACTACCCGCGGTTCACCGTGCGCGAGTTCGTCGAGTACTTCGCCTGGCTCAAGGAGGTGCCCGCCGCGCGCGCCGGCGTCGCCGTCGACACCGCTCTCGAGCGCGTCGGTCTGGCCGACCGCGCCGGTGACCGCATGAAGTCGCTGTCCGGCGGCATGCTGCGCCGCGCCGGCGTGGCGCAGGCGCTCGTCAACGACCCGCGGGTGCTCCTGCTCGACGAGCCGACCGCCGGCCTCGACCCCGAGCAGCGCGTCGCGTTCCGGGCGCTGCTGCGCGAGCTGGCGCTCGACGCCGCCGTCGTCGTCTCCACGCACCTCGTGGAGGACGTCGCCGGCGCCTGCACGCACGTCGTCCTCATGGAGGCCGGGAAGGTGGTCGCCACCGGCACGCCGGCGGGCCTCGCCGACGCCGGCCGCCGCGGTGGCGCTGAGAACGACGACGAGAGGGGTGCGGTCGCCGACGACGGCCTGGCCTCCGCCATCGAGCGCGGCTACACCGGCGTGCTGCGCGCGGCCCGCGTGCGCGGCGACGGAGCACCGGTCGTGCTGCCCGAGCCCGCCACGCCGATCACGAGCGGGCCTGCGCCGGGAGCGGACTCGTGACCTGGCAGCGGGTGACCGCCCTGGAGTGGCGGCGCACCGGCGGCCCCCTGCTCCTGGTCGCCCTGGCACTCACCGGCACGGTGCTCTTCGCCAGCAGGCAGCGACCCTTCAGCACCTGGTCGAGCTGGTCCTCGACGGTCGCCAGCGCCCTCGAGGTCGTCTCGAGCCACGGCATCGTGCTCGGGCCTGTCGTCGCGACGGCCGCCGCCTGGGTGGCCGGGCGCGAGCGGCGCCGCCGGATGGGCGACCTCCTGGCCAGCACCGCCCGGCCGTCCTGGCAGCGCAGGCTGGCCACCTCGGGCGCGGTGACCGCGGCGCTTCTGGCAGGCTGGCTGGCGCAGACCGCGGCCGTCGTGGGAGGCGTCTACCCGTCGGTCTCGTACTGGGGCGGACGGTGGTGGGCGACGCTGCTGCTCCTGGCGCTCGGCACGGTGCTCTGCGCCGCCATCGGCTCCGCCGTCGGGCGCTGGGTGCCCGGCCGCCTCGCACCGCCGGCCCTCGGCATCGCGCTCTACGTCGCCAGCGCCTTCCCGCTCTACTCCGGCTCGCGCTGGGCGCAGATGGTCCCGTTCGCGCCGCTCGGCGTCTTCGACGGCCAGCAGCTGGCGGCCGCAGTGGTCCCGCTGGCTGCTGCCTGGGCCGTGTGCCTCGTCGTGCTGGTGGGTGTCGTCGCGATCGGCGGCCGGCGTCACTGGAGGGTGGCCGCCGCGGTCACGGCGGTGGCGCTGGCGTGCGGGGTGGCGTTGCAGGTGCTGCCCCACCACACCGCGGACCTGCGCTCGCAGGCGGGGAGCGTCCAGTACTCGTGGGTCGTGCCAGACCCCGGTGCCACGGCCCTCGTGTGCACCGACGACGCGCCCGTGGTCTGCGTGCAGCGCGTCCACGCCAGCCTCCTTCCCGAGGTGACGACCGTCGCGAGGCAGCAGCTGCAGGTGGTCGGGCGCTACCTGCCGGTCGACCGCGCCGAGGAGCTCGACTGGGGTGTGACCCCGGCGAGCGGTGTGCTGCCGCTGATCAACCTGTCGGGACTGGGCCGTCCGTACCGCGCCGGCTGGGACGAGCAGAACGCCCAGCAGTGGGCCGACACCAACCTCAGCTCGTTGACCAACTTCTTCTGCCCTGGGATGGAGCAGCGCTTCCCGGCCTGGGCCATCACCGTGAGCGACACCGCCCAGAGGTTGCTGGGGCAGCCGGCGTTCGCCGAGGACGAGCGCGGCGCAGCCCTCGCCACCCGGCTCGAAGCGGACCCGGAACAGGCCCGCGCGTGGATGACCGCCTTCGTGCCGGCGTCGCGCAGCTGCGACGAGGCCGAGCTCGAGCGGCTGGCCGCCTGGTGAGGGGGCTGGGCGGTCTGAGGGGCGCCTGGCTGCACGCCCGCGCGCGGCACGTGCCCGAGGCGCTGGTGGCGCTCGTCGTCGTCGTCCTCGTGGCGGCGTGGTGCGCGGACGCGCTGAGCCACAGCCCGCGCTTCGACGGACCCCGCGCCCGACCGCCGGTGGTGGTCGGGGCGGCGCTCGCGGGGGCGCTGCTGGTGCTGGCGACCCTCGCGGGCTCGGACACCGCCCTGGAGCGCAGCGCGGCGCGGACCACGGCGTGGTGGCGCGGCGCGCACGCGGTGCTCGCCGTGGGGCTGGCCGCGGGGGTGCTGGTGCTCGCCGTGCTGCCCGACCCGTGGCAGTTCGGCGCGGTGGCCATGGCGCGCAACGCCTCGGGCTTCGCGGGCATCGCGCTGGCGTCGGCGGCGCTGCTGCCGGCACGGGCGGCGTGGGCGCCGGTGTTCGGGTACGGGACGGTCGTCTACCTCGCCGCACCCAAGCCGACCGTCGACGCCGCGGGGTGGTGGGCGTGGCCGACGGTGTCCGGTGTCCCTGCCGACTCCGGCCCGGCGCTGGCCTCCGCGCTCGCGGTGCTGGCCGTGGGTGTGCTGCTCTACGCGGCGCGGGGCCCGCGGCCGGTGGCGCCCGAGGTCGTCTGAAGAAGATCGCGTCTCGGTGGACGTTCCGCGCTGCGCCGGACATGTAGAGGTGCGCGCACGTCCCGACCACCCAGCCACCCCAGGAGCCGTCCGATGGCGACCCACCTCCTTCCCCCGCCCCGAGACCATGATGACGACGGCCTCGACGAGCTGCTCGCGCAGACTGCCCCGTCCGCGGCCAGCGGGGACGACGTCGACGCCCACGTCCAGGCGCTGCTGCAGGCGACCCGGCCCGGCGCTGTCACGCCGATCTCGGGCGGACGCCGCCGCAGTCTCCGGCGACGCCTCGCGCTCGGTGCCGGTGCTGTGGTGCTCGCCGCGTCCGGAGCGTCGATGGCCGCTGCGGACGATGACAGCCCGCAGAGCTTCAAGGACGAGACGGCCGGCTGGACCCTGTCGTCGACCACCGACCACATGACGCCGGGACGGTGCGCGGCAGTGGGCTTCGACCTCGACGCCGACCGCGGCTCCGCCGAGGACCCCGCCTTCCAGTCGGCCCTCGCCTACGTGGCGTCCCTGTCCGTCGAGGACATCGACCCCACAGCGGAGTTCTCGGAGGGACGCCAGGAGATGGTGACCGAGGTTGGAGCGGACGGGAAGGAGATCCGCACCGTCACACGCGCGGAGATGTTCGGCGACGAGGACGTCCTGGGCGACGCCTACGGCGACACGATCTGGAACATGATCGGCGCCCACCTCGCCGCTCAGGGGATGGAGACGGGCCAGTGGGCCTCAGGCAGCGTGGCGCGACTCTGCCAGGCACCGGTGAGCGACGGCGGGGGCTCGCGATGAGCCGCCCGGACACCGGTCCCGCTATCCGGCTCACCGCCGCGGTGCAGGCGCACGGCTCGGACGTGCTGGCCTACCTGCAGCGCCGCGTCCGCCCCACCGAGGACGCCGCCGACCTGCTCTCGGAGGTCTTCGTCATCGCCTGGCGCAGGGTCGACCACCTCCCGGCCGCCGACGAGCCGCTGCGCATGTGGCTCTTCGTCACCGCCCGCAACGTGCTGGCCAACCACGTGCGCGGCGCGCGACGCGCGGATGACCTCGCCGCCGCCCTGCGCACCCAGCTGGCGGAGCAGCTCCGGACGCGACCGCCGTCGTCGTCCTCCCTGTCATCGGTCAGCGTCGAGGAGGCGCTCGACGCCTTGCCGCCGCCCAACGCGAGCTCGTGCGCCTGGTGCACTGGGAGGGCTTCTCGATCGCCGAGGCGGCGCAGATGACCGACGTCACGCCCTCCACCGCCCGCAGCCGCTACGCCGCAGCGCGCGCGACGCTCGCCGCGAGGCTCAAGCCGGCCCGGCCGCCGGTCGCGGTGGTGAGCAGCTCGTGAGCCCTCCAGCCCACACCAGGTCGTCAGGTAGCCATCCACGCGAGCGTCCACTGCCGGCGCAAGAGCGGCTCGGGACCGGACGGCTCCCCGCGCACCAGTGCCGACAGGCGCAGGCTCGTGCGGCACCGCGCGAGCAGCAGGCCCCGGTCGATCTCCGCGTCGGGCGTCCCAGCCGCAGACGCGACGGTCATCGCGCGCGGGCCTCCCAGGGAGACCGCCAGGCCCTCGACGTCAAGGCTGGCTGGGCCGCGGCCAGCGTCGGCCCAGTCCAGGACCCCACTGAGGCGCCCACCGGCCACGAGCAGGTGCTCGCCCTTGAGGTCGCCGTGGACGAGCACCTGTCGGTCGATGCGCGGGCCTTCCGTGGACGCCCTCGCGCCGGGACCCACCAGCCAGCTCGCCGCACTGTCGAGACCCAGGGCTCGGCATGCCCGCTCGGCGTTCCCCACCAGCGTGGGAAGGTCGGGAAGCGCCAGCGACGGGAGTCCCCGGACGATCCCTTCCTCCTCAGCCGCGCCGCGCAGCGCCGCCATGACTCCGACCAGGTCGCTGTCGACGGCGCCCGCCGGACCGGGAGCTGCTTCGTCCACAGGTTCCCCGGCCAGCCGCTCGTCCAGGGTCCAGGCCAGCCCGCGCCAGGTGCCCGAACCGGCGCTGCGCGGGGCGAGAACCGCCGTGCGGTCCCGCAGGAACTGGCGCAGCTGGACCTCCCTGTGCAGACGATCGCTGCCCTCTGCGTTCGATGCACAGCGCAGCACGTGCGTCCGCTCGACCCACCAGGACCGGTGGTCGCCGCCGCTGCTGGTGGGCGCCACTCGCACCGGCCGACCGATCGCCGTCGATGCCAGCTCGACCGCGTCCTGCAGGTCCACAGGGCTGACTCCTCACCTCGGGCTGGGCCACGCTAGTCCCGTGAGAGATCCGCTCGAAGGCGTCGACGACGGCGGCTGCATCCGCACCGGGGCTGCAAGGACCCGGGTCCCGGCGACCTACGAGCCGGTCGTCAAGGAGCTGGTCGCCGCCTTCGAGGGGGTGCGACCGCCGACAGCGCCGGCATCCCTGCTGCTCTACGGATCGGTGGCCACCGGGCAGGCGCGACCGCCTGGCTCAGACGTCGACGTCGTGGTGGTCGGCGTTCCGCGAGCTGCTGCCACCTCGGTGGGCGAGGACCTGTCGGAGCGCTTCAGGGGCGTGGCCCGCGAGGTCGCCCTCGGGGCCGCTCAGCTCGCGGACCTCGAGGGCGACGACGACGAGGCGCACGGCAACAGGGTCTTCCTGCGCCACTACTGCGTGCTGGTGGCAGGTGATGACGTCACCGCGGGCTGGTCGCCGTTCCCCGCCGACGCCCGCGGCTTCAACGGCGACATCGCCACCTGCCTGGTCCGCTGGCGCCGCGAGGGCGGTGGCGAGTCGCGCCTCGACCGGCCGCAAGCGGCGGCCCTGGGGAGGAGGGTGGCGCGCAAGACCCTCCTGGCCGCGGCCGGACTCGTGAGCGTCCACGACGCCACCTGGACCACGGACCGCACGACGGGCGCGCACCGCTGGGCTGAGGTCGACCCTGCTGTCGGGGACGACCTGCGCGAGCTCCTCGCGTGGGCGGAAGGCGCCTCGTCAGCGACCGGTGCAGAGGTCCGCAGGGTGCTCGGTGTCCACGGCGCCGTGCAGCGCGTCGCCGACGCCTTCCGAGACCGGATCGGCCTGTGGGACCTGCGCTGACGCACCCTGGGGACTAGCCCGCGGCGGCCCTGGGCACCGCGTGGACGGCGGCGAAGCTCGGAGCACCGGTCTGCCGCTGGCCCGTCGGGCCGCTCGGCTGCGCACGCGTGCGGCGCTCGCGGCCGGCGGCCCGCGTCAGCGGCTGGGCGCTGTGGGCGAGGGTGAACCAGACGACGTGGCGCTCGCCGGGAGCCGCGTTGCCGCGGTCGTCGTCGTCGACCTGCTCCAGCTGGCTGCCCCACCGGTCGGACAGGAGCCCGAACAGCGGCAGGCCGCGCCCTCCGAGGTGACGTGTGGCCGGCATGGGAGAGCTCTCGCAGCGCGACGGCGGCAGGGGCGAGGTGCCGGCGTCGACCACCTCGATGCCGAGCAGCTCGTCGTCGTCGGCGATGCGCACCAGGACCGGGGCGCTGGGTGCGTGGCGCACCGCGTTGGTCACGGCCTCGGTGGCGAGCAGGAGCGCTGCGTGCAGCACCTGCGGGCTCCACGAGGTGCCGACGGCGGAGAGGTGGGCGCGCACGGTGCGGGCGGCGCCGTCGTCGTGGGGGAGGTTGAGGAACGACCTCACGCACTGTGAACCCATCGCTGACCGCCCCCGCTGCTGCAGCTGTCCCACGTCGAGGATGCTCGCTGTGCGTGACGCAGACCACTCGAAACGCCCCCTTCATCCGTAAGGCGACGGTGGGTGACGCTCCGGTGGTGTCGCCCTCCGGCGGCGCGGGGCGCCTGAGGTGACGTGATCATGCCCCGACCTGTCGGAACCCTGCCCCGACGTGTCGGAACCCTGCCCCGACGTGTCGGAACCCTGCCCCGACGTGTCGGAACCCTGCCCCGACGTGTCGGAACCCCGTCCCCGTTCCGACAGCTCCAGCCGGGGTTCCGGCACCTCGGGACGGCTGCGGGCACGCACGTGCCCCTCGCGGGCCCGCAGGACTCAGTCCCCGTCGCGAGCGCGGGTCGGCGGCCCCGCCAGCGCCCAGCGGAGGGCGTCGGGCAGGAGCACGCCCTCGTGGTTGGGGTTGTGGCCACCGTCCCCGACCACCAGCCGCAGGTCGTACCCGGCCTCGGCGAGCGCGGCCGCGGTCCGGAGGTTCTCCGCCAGCCAGTTCATCGACGGGCGGTCCCACCCGAGGTCCCGGGCCGCCGCCTGGAGGAAGAAGCGCACCGGCCTGCGCGGGCTGCTGGCGACCAGCTCCGGGTAGGGGTTGCCGCCCGGCACCTGCGCGAAGCTGGACAGGAAGCACAGCGCTGACCCGAACCGGTCGGGTCGCAGCCACGCCGAGGTGAACGCGGCGACCCCGCCGCTGCTCCCTCCGACCACCACCCAGCGGGCCGGGTCGTCGGTGAGCGCGCGGCGCTCCCGCACCAGCGGGACCACCTCGGTGAGCAGGAAGGTGGCGTACCGGTCGTCGAACGCGTCGTACTCGGCGTTGCGGTTCTTCGGCTGCACCGCCCCCGGGAACACCCCGGGGTCCACGAAGACACCGACCGTCGGCGGGACCTCGCTGCGGTGGACGAGGTCGTCCAGCACCACGGCGCCGCGGACCTCCGCGTCGGGGTCGAGCGTCCACCAGCCGTCGTTGAAGACCACCAGCCCGGCGGGCTCGTCGGGCGGCATGGCCGCGGGGACGTGCACCCAGATGCGGCGCGTCGTGCCGGGGTAGACGCGGCTGCTGTCCCAGACCAGCTGCTCCGTCCGCCCGACCGGCACACCCGGCTGCCGGACCGAGGCGGGACCGTGCTCGTAGCGGACGTCGCTCAGGTCGAGGGGCAGCGGGCGGTACGGGACCGGCGCCGTCACGCTGCGGGCCAGTCGCCGTCGTCGTCGCCGTCGTCGATCTCGGCGAGGTCACCCGAGGCGAGTGCGGCGACAGCCGCGCGGATCCGGCGCGCCAGCCTCTCCCCGCACAGCCGTTCCACCTCCTCCGGTGAGGCGAGTCGGGCAGACGCCAGCTCCGCGGGAGGGAGCCGCACCGCCCCGAGGTCGTCGAGGACGCCGCCGTCGTACAGCAGCCGCAGCGCAGGCGCCCCGTGGGAGCGGTCGGTCCAGTCGAAGCACAGCAGCCGGCCCACGCTCACGCCGTGCTCCCCGGGGCCCAGCCCCAGCTCCTCGGAGATCTCGCGCTGGCACGCCGCCCGCGGTGGCTCGCCGGCCTCCACGACACCGCCCGGGACCTCCCACGTCGGCTTGTAGGTCGGCTCCACGAGGAGCACCGCACCGTCCGGTCCGCGCACGAGCGCTCCTGCGGCGGTCACCGGTCGGGCTGCGGAGGCGAGCCAGGGCGGGAGGTCCACGCGGGTCATCCTGGCCCGCACCGGCGTCCCGGCGCCGCCGCACCTGTGATCATCGACCGGTGGCCGCCGTGACCAGCACCGACAGCGCCCGGTCCTACGCCGCGGGTCTCCTGCGAGGAGACCTGGTGCACCTGAGGCCGCTCGCCGAGGAGGACCTGCCGCTCCTGGACGCGTGGTGGCACGACGTGGCGAGCGCCCCGCTGCAGCGCGGCGTCGTCGTCCCCCGCTCCACCGGCTCCGCCGTCGAGCAGTTCCGCTCCTGGAGCATCAACGACGCCAAGACCGCCGACGTCGGACTCAGCGTGGTCGAGCGGGCCACGGGCCAGCTGGCGGGTCACGTCACGCTGTGGGGGGCCACCTGGTGGGACCGCAGCGCCGAGGCGGCGGTCATCCTCGGTCCGGACCACCAGGGACGGGGCCTCGGGCCGGACGCGCTGGCGGTGCTGCTGCGCTACGCCTTCGACGAGCTGGGGCTGCACCGCGTCTCGATCAAGGCGTGGGCGTTCAACGACCGGGCGCTGGCCGCCTACCGCCGCGCGGGGTTCACCGAGGAGGGGCGCCTGCGCGAGGTCGGCTTCCACGCCGGCGCCTGGCACGACCACGTGCTGCTGGCGGTGCTGGAGCACGAGTGGCGTGCTCGCGGCTGCCCATGACATGACGCGGGTCGCCAGGTGTGGTGAGGTGCCCACCACGCGCGCCGCGACGTTGCGGCGCGCGGGGGAGAGGGGAGCGGCATGACCCTGCGCATCGACCACGACGTCCGCGACGGCGTGGACGTGCTCACCGTCCACGGCGACGTCGACCTGTACTCGGCCCCCGCCCTGCGCCAGCGCCTGCTCGACGTCATCGGTGAGGACCGCCACGACGTGGTCGTGGACCTCGCGCACGTCCCCTTCATCGACTCCCTCGGGCTGGGCGTGCTCGTGGGAGGGCTCCGACGTGCCCGCTCGGGCGGCGGTGACCTCCGGCTCGCCGGCCCGAACGAGCTCACCACCCGGGTGCTGCGGGCCACGGGCCTGACGACGGCGTTCCACATCCACCCCGACGTCGACACCGCGCTCGAGCACCGCTCGGCCAGCTGACCGCGGGCTGGTCCCGGGGGACTCGGGCCGACCGCGCCGGGGTCAGCCGGCCGGGGCCGACAGCAGCCGCAGGCGGGCCTCGGCGCGCTCGGCCTCGGTGATCACGCCACGGGCGGCGAGGTCGTCGAGCTCTGCCAGGCGCTGCTCGAGGGACGGCGGTGCCAGCAGGCCGGTCGAGACCCCCGTCCTCAGCCGCTGGTGGAGGTCCACCGCGAGCTGGGAGCGCGCCGTCAGGGGCGCGAGGCCACCGCGGCGCAGGACGGCGGCGTTGCGCACCCCCCACACCACCGCGAGGACGACGACGGCGAGGACCAGCACCACCCACAGCACCACGGACGCCGCGGCCCACCCGTCCGGCTGCGCATCCGGGTAGGCGCTGCCCCAGAAGTCGTCACCGCTCACCAACACGTGCACAGCAGCCCTCCTCGACCCGTCGACACCAGCCGGCACGCGGACCGGCCCCAGACCCGTCAGCTCGGCGGAGCGGACAGCAGCTTCGCGCGGGCCTCGGCGCGCTCGACGCCGCTGATGACACCGCGGGCGGCGAGGTCGTCGAGCTCCGCCAGCCGCTCCTCGAGCGTCGCTGACGGGGCCGGCGCTGACGCCGCGCGGTCGTTGGCCACGCGGTGCAGGTCCACGGCGAGCTGCGACTGCGCGGTCATCGGGTCGAGCCCGCCGCGCTTCATGGTGCTGTAGTTCCGCACCGCGCTGACGACCGCGAAGACCGCACCACCGATGGCGACGAGCGCGACCAGTGCGAAGACCGCGCCCGTCCCGCCGCCTGCCGGATCGGGGAAGCCCGGGCCCGCCACGCCGTCGACGACGGTGGAGGGGTCGTTCCCGAAGCTCGTCAGCAGTGCGTGCACAGCTCCTCCTCGGACGGCGGCGGCCAGCGCCGGTGGGCGCTCACGCTAGACGCCGACGATCACCGTTGTCTCGCACGCAGCGCCGTCCAGTCGCAGACGGAGCAGAAGACGTGGCCCTCGGGGTCGCTGCTGTGCGGAGGGCGTCGTCGTCGTCGACCTGGTCCAGGCGGTAGCGCACCGGCGGAAGCCTCGGGGCCCTGTGACCTGCGGACATGACCTGCGCTTGAAGGTCCTTGACCTCCACCAGACCTGATGTTCACGGTGCGTGCACCGGGTGGCAGGGCTGAGGACCCCCAGCGGGAGCACCGTCCGGCGCATGGGAGCACTCACGGGGGACCGCCACCAGCACACCGGTCCGCGCACCGTCGACGAGTACGTCGAGTGGAACGCCCGACAGCTGGCGAAGGCCCCGGTCTCGCGCCGCGGCGCCATCAAGGCGTTCCTGGGCGTGTCCGGCGGCCTCGTCGCCGCGCAGTACGCACTGGCCGACGCCGCCATGGCCGCGGGCGGGGGCACCAAGGGCAAGCTCGGGGTGGCCGTCGCGGGCCGGCACCTGTCCTTCGTCATGGACGACGGCGGGACGCCCGCCACCGCCATGGCGCTGACCGCGCAGCTGGTCACGCAGGACGGGAACCTGCCGAACGGCCTGCGGGCCTGGGTGGACCTCGGCAGCCGGCACGGCGGGTACGGCACCCGCGTGAACGCCGACGTCGTCCACCTGCTCGGCCAGTACGCCATCGCCGGGGGACCGGTGGCCAGCCAGTACTACGTCAAGGCGCGCATCACCGGGCTCAAGCCCGACACCGTCTACCACTACCGCGTGCAGCTGTCCGACGGGACGACGACGGGCGACGCCTACTTCACCACCGCCCCCGCCACCGCGCTGGACGGCGGGCACGGGAAGGGCCACGGGCACCACGGCGAGGGGCCCGTGCCGCAGCCGTTCACCTTCACGGCCTTCGCCGACGTCGGCACCGACACCGCCCCGACCGACCCGAAGTGGGCCTGGGGGCAGGACCCGGCGTCCGTGAAGGCCGCCGGCGGCACCTGGCCGAAGGGCGTCTTCGACAACCAGTACTACAAGGACGACGACCCGGTGGCCGGCCCCACCGGCACCGACCGCCAGCCGGCCACGTCGATGACCAACCTCATGAGCACGCAGAAGCCGCGCTTCACGCTCCTCGCCGGGGACATCTGCTACGCTGACCCGAGCGGGTCGGGGCTGCCCGCCGACAACACCACGGCGCTGAGCAACAAGGCGCCGGTGGGCAAGAACGAGTTCAACCCGTACGTGTGGGACGTCTTCCTCACGCAGATCGAGGCGCAGGCGGCCTTCACCCCGTGGATGTTCGCCACCGGCAACCACGACATGGAGCCGCTGTACGGCAACACCTCCTACCTCGGAGGCAGCCCCAGCCACGGCTACGCCAGCCACGCCGCGCGGCTGGACCTGCCGCGCAGCGGCCCGTCGTCCTGCCCGTCGGTGTACCGGTTCGTGTACGGCAACGTCGGCGTCATCTCCGTGGACGCCAACGACCTCAGCCACGAGATCCAGACCAACCTCGGCTACTCCAGCGGCGCCCAGCAGCGGTGGCTCGAGGAGACGCTGCGGACCTGGCGGACCGACCCGCAGGTCTCCCCGCACGTGGACTTCGTGGTGGTGTTCCTCCACCACTGCGCGTTCTCCACCGCCAACAACCACGCCTCCGACGGCGGCGTGCGCGGCGTGCTGGAGCCGCTGTGCTCGAAGTACCAGGTGGACGTGGTGATCCAGGGCCACAACCACCTCATGGAGCGCACGGACCCGATCCGGAACGGCAAGAAGACCAAGGACGCCCCCGACGGCGCCACCATCTGCCCGGCCACCGACGGCACCACGTACCTGTGCATCGGCTCGGGCGGTCGCCCGCGCTACCCGTTCCGGCCCGCCCCCTCGCAGGACGCCCCCGCCCCCGAGGGCGTCACGGTCACCGGCGAGCAGGCGCTGCCGGAGGGGCAGCGCTACCGCGGGTACGACGCCACCGGCAAGGAGAACGGCTCCACGCAGGTGGTCAACAGCTACGTCTGGTCCGACGCCGGCACGGCCGTGAACAGCTCCGGCTACCCCTCGGGCACCAAGGTGCCGGAGGTGGCCGACTGGTCCCAGGTCCGCTACGACGACTACGCGTTCATCGCCGTGGACGTCGCGCCGGCCCACCGCGGCAAGCGGACCACGTTCACCATCCGCACCCTCGCGGACGCGCTGCCGGGCTCCGGGAAGCGCGTCAGCGAGATCGACAAGATCACGTTCGAGCGGACGGCGGGCTGCGGTCTGGTGGGTCCCTCCCTGGTGGTGCCCGGGCACTGACCCGCCCGTCCCCCTGACCGCCGGTGTGACGTCGGACGGGCAGAAGTCCTCGGACGGCCGGTTTCAGGCCCGTCCCGGAGGGTTCTGCCCGTCCGGCGTCACGCGAGGTCCGGCGGCGTCAGGCGGCGTCACCCGGCTCGTACCCGACGAGCCAGGTGACGCCGTGGGCGTCCCGGACCTGCCCGTCGGTGGCGCCCCACGGGCGCTGCTGCAGCGGGTCCACCACCGCGCCGCCCTCCGCCAGGGCGTCGAACCACCGGTGGAGGACGTCCGGTGCGGCGGCGCCCAGCACGGACAGCAGCAGCCCGGCGCACCGGAACGGCTCCTCCTCGCCGCTGGCGTCAGCGGCGAACAGTGACACCGGGCCGCGCAGCTCTCCGTGCGCGACGCGGTCCGCGGGACCGTCGGTGCGGCCGAAGTCGGCGTAGCTGTGGATGGTCAGCTCCCCGCCGAAGACCTCCCGGTAGCGCGTGAGCGCGTCGCGAGCGGTGCCGGGCAGGAGCAGGTACGGGACAGGAGCGCTGCTCGTCATCACCGCAGGCTAGGTGCGGGTGCCGACGACGGTTGCCGGTGGCAAGATCCGTCGACGGGGGCGGGGAGCAGCGCCGCCGGTGCGTCGGTCGAGGAGACGGCTCATGGCACTGCGCGTCGACGGGCGGACGAGCGCACTCTCGGACGAGGAGCGCTGGAGGCAGGCGGTGAGCCTCGCCCTCCGCTCGCCATCACCCGCGGCCCTCGACCGGCGGCGCCGGGGAGCGCGCAGGTACCTCCTCACCGTCGGGTCGGTCCTCGCGGTGTGCGCCGTCGTCGGCGGCCTGGTGGGGTGGTGGACCGCGGCGGGCAGCGGACGCGCAGCGCCGGCAGGCGACGCGAGCCCCGGGTGGCTGCACCGGACGGTCTTCGGCGCGGCGGTCCTGCTCGTCGTCGTCGGGATCGTCCTGGCCACCCGCGCCAGGCAGTGGGGGAACGCCTGGAAGGCCCCCACCATGGCCCTCACCCGCCGCCAGCGGCGCGAGGCGCTGAGGCAGGTGCGCGGGAAGGCGCCGGTGGTGCCGGAGCACCTGCCGGTGGTCCTCGACCTCGCCCGGCGGCTGGCGGCCACCGAGGGGGCGGTCTTCATCTTCGCCGGCAACGCGGTGCTCCAGCTGTCGCTGGTCGGCGACCGGCCGTGGCCGCTGGCGCTGGTGAGCGCCGCTGCAGCGCTGGCCTTCCTGGTCGTCGTCGGACAGCTCCTCGTCGAGCGCCGTCGGGCGCAGCGGTTCCTGGACCGGCACGCGCCATCGGTCCTCTGATGGCCGGAGCCGGCGGCCGTCCGGACGCCTGGTGGATCCCCTTCACGCTCGGGCTCGTGCTGCTCGCCCTAGCGGCCCTCTTCCTGGCCGGTGTCCCGCAGGCCGCCGCCCAGCGCCGCACGCTGCTGGAGCGCGGAGTCGCCACCGACGCCGTCATCACCGCCGTCCACCACCACGGGCGCGACCTGACGGCGGACCTCGCCTGGCGCACGACGGCGGGCGCGCAGGCCCAGGTCCGAGACCTCGACGTGAGCGGGACGCTGGCCGTCGGCGTGCGGGTGCCCGTCGTGTACGACCCGGAGGACCCGAGCGACGTCGAGGTGGGTGACGTCGGCGACGGCTACCTGGCGGTGCTCTGGCTCGGGGTCCTGGTGGCCGCCGGCGGGACCGTCGCTGTGCTGCGCGGGCTGTGGGTGCTTCGGGGCCAGGTGCGCACCTGATGGCGTTCGCGGCGCTGACCTCCCCGTCGGGTTCTGGCGCGCAGGTGCGTGATCGTGGCGGGGAGGTGGCGCTCAGGTGCTTGATCGTCGGGGAGAGGGTGGGGCGGGCGGGGGGACGACGACGAGCGGCGGCGGCCCTGTCGGCGGCGGCTGAGACAGTGGGAGGCGTGGCAGCGGAGGCGGGCGAGGGCGCGGCGGGGGAGCTCGCGCTCGACGTCGCCGTCCCCGCTCAGGTCCGCGCCAGGGCCGCCGCCGCGAAGGGCCGCAAGCGCCCCCCGAAGCCGCCCGAGCCCGTGGCCGAGGTCGAGCCGGTGGCGCGCGTCGTCGTCGACGTCCCCCTGCCCCACCTGGACCGGGCCTTCGAGTACGCCGTGCCCGCCTCGATGGCCGAGACCGCCCGCGCCGGGGTGCGGGTGCGGGTGCGGTTCGCCGGGCAGGACGTCGAGGGGTTCCTCCTCAGCCGGGAGTCCGTGGCGGAGCACACGGGGCGGCTGGCGCCGCTGCGCGCGGTGGTCTCCCCGGAGCCCGTGCTCGACCCCGAGCTGCTCGGCACGTGCCGCGCCGTCGCCGACCGCTGGGGCGGCACCCTCGCCGACGTGCTGCGCCTGGCGGTCCCGCGCCGCCACGCCACCACCGAGAAGACGACGGCCGAGCGGGCGGCCGCCCGCGCGCTGGACGACGACGGCGCGGGCGCACGCCCGCGACCGGAGCGTCCGGCCGCGCCCGACCCCCGCGACCCGGCCGGACCCTGGGCGGCCTACCCCGCGGGCCCGGCGCTGCTCGAGCGCCTCGCGGCGCCCACCGCCACGGCGGGCGTCCGGGCGGTGTGGACCGCGCTGCCCTCGCGCGAGCCCGCGCAGGACTGGCCCGCCGCCCTGGCCGCCGCCGCGCAGGCGGCGCTCTCGGCCGGCAGGGGCGCGCTCATCGTCGTCCCCGACCACCGGGACGTCGCCCGGGTCGACGCCGCCCTGACCGCCGCCCTCGGCGGCACCCGGTCCGCCCCGCGACACGTGAGGCTCACCGCCGACCAGGGCCCCGCCGCCCGCTACGCCGCGTGGCTCGCGCTGCGCCGCGGGCACGTGCGGGTGGCCGTCGGCACCCGCGCCGCCGCCCTCGCGCCCGTCGCCGACCCGGGCCTGCTCGCGGTCTGGGACGACGGCGACGACCTGCACGCCGAGCCCCACGCCCCCTACCCGCACGTGCGCGAGGTGCTGGCGCTGCGCGCCGAGCGCACCGGCGCCGCGCTGCTGGTGGGCGGCCACAGCCGCACCGCCGAGGCGCAGCGGTGGGTGGAGTCGGGCTGGGCGCGGGCTGTGGAGGCCCCGCGCGAGGTGGTGCGCAGCGCCTCCCCGCGGGTGCTGGTCCCCGGCGACGACGTCGAGGCCGAGCGCGACCCGTCCGCCCGCTCCGCGCGGCTGCCGTCCCTGGCCTTCAGGACGGCGCAGGCAGCGCTCGCGGGGCGCCTGCAGGGGCAGACCCGTCCCGGCCCGGTGCTCGTGCAGGTGCCGCGCCGCGGCTACCTGCTGACGCTGCGCTGCGACCACTGCCGCGCCCGCGCCCGCTGCCGCCGGTGCTCCGGCCCGCTGCAGCTCACCGGCGCCGACTCCCACCCCGTGTGCCGCTGGTGCGGCACGGACGACCCGACGTGGACCTGCCCGCAGTGCCGCGGTGACCAGCTGCGCTCGGCCGTGGTCGGCGCCCGCCGCACCGCCGAGGAGCTGGGACGGGCCTTCCCCGGCGTGCCCGTGAAGACCTCCGGCGGGGGAGCGGGCGTGCTGGAGGCCGTGGACGGCGAGCCCGCGCTCGTCATCAGCACGCCCGGCGCCGAGCCCGTGGCCGAGGGCGGGTACGCCGCGGCGCTGCTGCTCGACGGGTGGGCCGTGCTCGAGCGCGAGGAGCTGCGCGCCGCGGAGGAGGCCCTGCGCCGCTGGGCCGCTGCCGCCGCCCTCGTGCGACCCCAGTCGGCGGGCGGGGCGGTGGTGCTGCTCGCCGCCGCCGGCGTGCCGCCCGTCGAGGCGCTCGTGCGGTGGGACCCGGCCTGGCACGCCTCCCGCGAGCTCTCCGAGCGCCGCGAGCTGGGCCTGCCGCCCGGGGCCGCGTTCGCGCGGCTCGACGGACCGGCCGTCGCCGTTGACGCGCTGCTGGCCGCGCTGCAGCGCACCGACGACGACCGCGCCGCCCTGCCGCCGCACGCTGAGGTGCTCGGGCCCACGCCGCTGGAGCCCGACCGCCGTCCCAGCGCCATCGGTGACGACGCCGGGGGGCCCGCCGCGCCGCGGTCGTTCGCGCTGGTCAGGGTGCCGCTGGCCGAGCGCGCAGCACTGGCCAGGGCGCTGCAGGGCGCCGTCGCCGTCCGCAGCGCCCGCAAGGAGGCCGGGTCCGTGCGCGTCCAGATGGACCCCGAGCACGTGGTCTGACCGGGAGGATGAGGGCGCTCCCGCACCCCGCGCTGCGACCCGGAAGGCCGTCCCCACCGTGTACTCGCTCCTCCTGGCGATCATCTACGTCGCCTTCGTCAGCCTGGGGCTGCCGGACTCCCTCGTCGGCGCGGGCTGGCCCGTCATGCAGCGCGACCTCGGCGTCCCCGTGGCCTACGCGGGCATCATCACGATGATCATCGCCGCAGGGACCATCGTGTCCAGCCTGGCCTCAGAGCGCCTCACCCGACGGCTGGGCGCCGGGGTGGTGACCGCCCTCAGCGTCGGGCTGACGGCCGCGGCGCTCATCGGGTTCTCGCTGTCGGGCTCGTTCTGGGTGCTGTGCCTGTGGGCCGTGCCCTACGGCCTCGGCGCGGGAGCCGTGGACGCCGCCCTCAACAACTACGTGGCGCTGCACTACGCCGCCCGGCACATGAGCTGGCTGCACGGCTGCTGGGGCCTGGGCGCCTCCATCAGCCCCTTCGTCATGAGCCACGCCATCACCTCCGGCGCGGGCTGGCCCAGCGCGTACCTGACCATCGGCCTGGCGCAGGTGGTCCTCACCGCCGTCCTGCTGGTCAGCCTGCCGCTGTGGGGACGGGTCAACCCCGTCGGCGCCCGTCACACCACCACCACCGACGACGACGACGAGCGCGCCCGCGAGCAGCCCGGCCACGTCCCGCTCGTCCGGGCCCTGCGCATCCCCGGGGTGCGGCTCGTCCTCGTGGCGTTCTTCGCCTACTGCGCCCTGGAGAGCACCTCGATCCTGTGGGCCTCGACGTTCCTGGTCACCGCCCGCGACGTCGCCCCCGCCACCGCGGCCGCCTTCGCCTCGCTGTTCCTGCTGGGCATCACCGCCGGGCGCTTCCTCACCGGGTTCGTCGCCGACCGGATCGGTGACCGCTGGCTCATCCGCGGCGGCTTCGCCACCGTCGGAGCGGCCGTGGTGATGCTGCTCGTGCCGCTCGAGAGCGACGTGCTGGCGCTCGCGGGCCTGGTGGTCGCGGGCCTGGGCTGCGCGCCGGTCTACCCGGCGATCATCCACTCCACCCCGGTGAACTTCGGGCGCAGCAGCTCCCAGGCGATCATCGGCATCCAGATGGCGGCGGCCTACACCGGCTCGACGCTGGCCCCGCCGGCGTTCGGGGCGTTGTCGGCGTGGACGGGCCTGTGGGTGCTCCCGCTGTTCCTCGCGGTGCTCGCCGCCCTGGGGCTGGTCATGTCCGAGCGCCTCAACCGGCTCGTGGCCCGCCGCGCGCTGGCCGGGGAGCCCGTCACCGCCTGAGGACCCGGGGGTCGGGGGGCGGCCCGGCAGCCGCCGCCGCGGCGGCGGAGAACAGGGTCAGGATCGGGCCCGTCCTGCCCCTGTTCTCCGCCTGCGAGGCGATGACCGCCCGACGACCACCCGACGCTGTCGGGTGGTGCCGTCGACGTCGTAGCCTCACCCGGTGATCGCCTGCGACGAGTGCGGCCAGTCCGTGGACGGCGACGCGCACGAGACGGTCACCGGACGCCGCCTCTGCAACGGCTGCTGGACCCGGTTCCAGGGCACGGCGGCCTCGCTCGTCTCCGGGGGCGGTGCGACCGACGCCATCGCGACCGCGGGGTGGCTGGAGCGCCTTCGGCGCCTGCGCGGCCGCTGACGCCCGGCGCCGGCGGTGGCGGGTGGTCCGGGTGGGCTGCAACAGTCCGGCGGGCCGACGCGTCATGGGTCCGTGATCGTGGATCGACGTCGAGCCGCCGTAGGCCCTGGATCAGGGGCGGCCCCCGCGCGGGGCAGGGCGGGCGGTGCAGCGCTCGTCGTCGTCCTCGGTGCGGTGGTGGGCGCGGCGCTGTCGTCGTGCTCCACCGACGGGGCTTCGGTGGGAGGCGGGCTGCCGCAGCTGCACGCCGGCGAGAGCGTCGACGCCGCCCCCGTCGCCTTCCGCGGGGTGCTCCGCGTCGGGGCCGATGGCTGCCAGCGGGTGCGGGTCGACGAACCCGCCGGCTCCACCGCTGACCGGTGGGCCGTCTGGCCGACCGGCGGTGACCTCGCCGCTGACGGCTACGGAGCGGCGGTGGACGGCGAGACCTACGTCGACGGTGACGCCGTCACGGGAACGGGCCGCCTCGTGGACCTGGCTGCGCTCCCGAACGGCGCCTCGCCCGGCAGCTACTTCAACGGTTCCGGCCGGTACTGCCACGCCGACACGAGCGGGGTGCTGGTCATGGACGACGTCGCGCACGCCTGACCGTCCTCGGGCTGCTCGCCCCCGGCCGGGGGACGGCGAACGAGCCTGTCGGTACCGTGACCTGGTGCGCATCGTCTTCGCCGGCACCCCCGCCGTCGCCGAGACGGCGCTGGAGGCGCTGCTCTCCTCCGACCACGAGGTGGTCGGCGTGGTCTCGCGGCCCGACACCGTCGCCGGCCGCGGCCGCCGCGCCCTGCAGAGCCCCGTGGTGGTCCGCGCCCTCGCCGCGGGCCTGCCGGTGCTGCAGCCCACCCGGGCGTCTGACCCCGAGTTCCTCGCCGGCCTCGCCGCGCTCGAGCCCGACTGCTGCCCCGTGGTCGCCTACGGCGCGCTGCTGCCGCGCCCGGTGCTCGACGTGCCGCGCCTGGGCTGGGTGAACCTGCACTTCTCGCTGCTGCCGGCCTGGCGCGGCGCCGCCCCGGTGCAGCGCGCGGTCATGGCCGGGGACGACGTCACCGGCACCACCACCTTCCTCCTCGAGGAGGGCATGGACACCGGCCCGGTGCTGGGGACGACGACGACGACCGTCGGGCCCCGCGAGACCTCCGGCGAGCTGCTCGGCCGGCTCGCCGCCGACGGCGCGAAGCTGCTGGTCGCCACGCTCGACGGCCTGGAGGCCGGCGCGCTGGTGCCCGTCCCGCAGCCGTCCGAGGGCGTCAGCCTGGCGCCCAAGGTCACCGTGGAGGACGCCCGCGTGCGCTGGGACGAGCCGGCCTTCGCCGTGGACCGGCGGGTGCGCGGCGTGACGCCAGCGCCCGGCGCGTGGACCACGGTGCACGCCGAGCGCCTCAAGGTGGGACCGGTCGAGCCGCTGGCGCCGGTGGCGCTGGCCACGGCCTCAGCCCCGCGGCTGGCGCCGGGTGAGCTGCTCGTGCAGGGCCAGGACGTGCTGGTCGGCACCGCCACCGTGCCGGTGCGCCTCGGCGAGGTGCAGCCGGCCGGCAAGCGCGCCATGCCCGCGGCGGCGTGGGCGCGCGGCGCGCGCCTCGGTGAGGGCGAGGTGCTGGTGTGACCCCGCCCGAGCGGCGCGGCCCACGGGGTCCGCAGCGCGGCGGACCGCGCCGCGGCCAGGCCGGTCCGGGTGGTCCGGGTGGTCCGGGTGGTGAGCCGCGCCCCTGGACGACGACGGCGCCCTCGGCCCGTCCGCGCAGCGGCGACCCCGCCCGGCGGGCGGCCTTCGACGTGCTGCGTGCCGTCGACGAGCAGGACGCCTACGCCAACCTCGTGCTGCCGCGCCTGCTGCGCGCCGCCCGGCTCGACGGGCGCGACGCCGCCTTCGCCACCGAGCTCGCCTACGGCGCGCTGCGCGGCCGGGGCACCTACGACGCCGTCCTCGCCGCCTGCGTGGACCGGCCGCTCGCCCAGCTCGACCCGCCCGTGCTCGACGCCCTCCGCCTGGGCGCCCACCAGCTGCTGGCCACCCGCGTGGCCCCGCACGCCGCGGTCAGCGAGACCGTGGCGCTGGTGCGCGGCGCCATCGGCGCCGGGCCCGCCGGCTTCGTCAACGCGGTGCTGCGACGCGTCGCCGAGCACGACCTGCCGACCTGGCTCGACCGGGTCGCCCCGCCGCTGGAGGGCCCGGGCGCCGACGTGGTCGCCGCGCTGGCGGTGCGGGAGAGCCACCCCGCGTGGGTGGTCCGCGCGCTGCGCGAGGCGCTCGTGCTGGCGGGCCGCCCCGTCGCGGAGCTGCCCGACCTCCTGGCCGCCGACAACGCCCGCCCCCACGTGGCGCTCGCCGCGCTCCCCGGCCTCGCTGAGCCGTCCGAGCTGCTCGCCGCCGGGGCGGAGCCCGGCCGCTGGTCTCCTCTCGCCGCGGTGATGCCCGACGGCGACCCCGGTGACCTGCCCGCCGTGCGCGAGGCCCGCGCCCGGGTGCAGGACGAGGGCAGCCAGCTCGCGGCGCTCGCGCTGCTGGCGGCACCGCTGCAGGGCGACGGCGACGGGCGCTGGGCCGACCTGTGCGCCGGCCCCGGCGGCAAGGCCGCGCTCCTCGCGGCGAGCGCCGCCCAGCGGGGAGCGCGGCTGCTGGCCGTGGAGGTGGCGCCGCACCGCGCGAAGCTCGTGGAGCAGGCGCTGGCCGGCGTGACCGGTGCCCACAACGGCGTCGTCGAGGTGGTGGCCGGCGACGGCCGCGCCGTCGGGTCCGAGCGGCCGGGGGAGTTCGACAGGGTGCTCGTCGACGCCCCCTGCACCGGCCTCGGCGCGCTGCGCCGCCGTCCGGAGGCCCGCTGGCGCCGCACCCCCGCCGACCTCGCGGCCCTCGCGCCGCTGCAGCGCGAGCTGCTCGGGTCCGCGCTGGAGGCGGTGCGCCCCGGTGGCGTGGTCGCCTACGTGACGTGCAGCCCGCACCCGGCGGAGACGCAGGCCGTGGTGGACGACGTCGTGCGCAGCTGGGCCAAGGACGGCGAGCCGCTCGAGGTGCTCGACGCCCCGGCCGTGCTGCGGGACCTGGCCGGCGTGGAGGCGGGCACGGGCGACGGCGGCCGCCGCGCGCAGCTGTGGCCGCACCTGCACGGCACCGACGCGATGAGCGTCAGCCTGCTCCGCCGACCCCTCTGACCTCCGGCACTCGCGCCGGAGGTGGCGCTCAGGCGCATGATCGTCGTGGGAGGGGTGGCCGCCTCGCCCTCCCCCGGGGACGATCATGCGGGCCTGCGCCACATCGCGCGGGCCGGGGGAGGGGGAGCGTCGCCGGGGCGTCCGTCCTACGGTCGGGGGCGTGGCAGCGAGCAGGGGGACGGGCGGCAGCGGGACGGGGCGGGCGTTCCGCAGCGCGCTCGTGACGATCGGGCTGGGCGTGGTGCTCGCCATCGTCGTCGGTGTGGTGGTGGGCCTGGTGCAGGGCGATGTCGCCCGCGGGCTCGCCTCGTGGGGCAGCCCGGTGTTCTTCGTGGCTGTGGTCGTGGCCGTGTTCTTGGCCTACCGGTCGGGGGAGGGGCGCCGCTGAGCGCTCGTCGGTAGGTTCTCGGGCGTGGCCGTGACCATCGCCCCGAGCATCCTGTCCGCGGACTTCGCCAACCTCGAGGCGGAGCTGGGGCGCATCGCCACCGCCGACTGGGCCCACGTGGACGTCATGGACGCCCACTTCGTGCCCAACCTCACCCTCGGCCTGCCGGTGGTGCAGCGCCTCGCGCAGGTCAGCCCGGTGCCGCTGGACTGCCACCTCATGATCGCCGACCCCGACCGGTGGGCCCCCTCCTACGCCGAGGCCGGCGCGCACTCGGTGACCTTCCACGCCGAGGCCGCCTCGGCGCCCGTCCGCCTGGCCCGCGAGCTGCGCGAGCGCGGCGCCCGCGCCGGGCTCGCGCTGAGCCCCGCCACCCCCGTCGAGCCGTTCCTCGACTGGCTGGGCGAGGTCGACATGGTCCTCGTCATGACCGTGGAGCCCGGGTTCGGCGGCCAGAGCTTCCTCGACGGGTGCCTGCCCAAGCTGCGCCGCCTGCGCCGCGCCGTCGACGAGCACGGCCTGGAGGTGCGCCTGCAGGTGGACGGCGGCGTCTCCGCCGAGACCGTCGAGCGCTGCGCCGAGGCCGGCGCCGACGTCTTCGTGGCCGGCTCGGCCGTCTACGGCGCGGACGACCCGGCCGCCGCGATCGCGCAGCTGCGCCAGCTCGCCGGCGGGTGAGCGCTGGGCTGGCCGGCGGGTGAACCCTCCCTGAGGAGGACGACGACGCTCGACGCCCGCCCCTAGGGTCGAGCGCGTGGACCTGACACCGGTGCTCGTTCCCGTCGTCGTGATCGGCGTCATCGTCGTCGTCGTGCTGGTGGTGGTCTTCTCCATCGCGCGGCGCTACAAGATCGCGAGCCCGTCGGAGGCGTTCATCGTCACCGGCCGCAAGGGCAAGGCGGTGACCAACCCCGAGACGGGCCAGGTCTCCACCGACCTGTCCGGGCAGCGCGTGGTCATGGGCGGCGGCGTCTTCGTGAAGCCGCTCGTCGAGCGCGTGCACGTGCTGTCCCTGAGCAGCCGCCGGATCTCGGTGAAGATCGGCGGGGCGGTGTCCAAGCAGGGCATCCGCCTCAACCTGGACGCGGTCGCCATCGTCAAGGTGGGCGGCACCGAGGACAACGTGCGCGCCGCCGCGCAGCGCTTCCTGCACCAGCAGGACGAGATCGAGTCGTTCACGCAGGAGGTCCTCGCGGGCTCGCTGCGCTCCATCGTGGGCACGCTGACGGTGGACGAGATCATCCGCGACCGCGCCGCGTTCGCCGCGCAGGTGGCCGAGGAGTCCATCTCCTCGCTGAGCAACCAGGGCCTGGTGCTGGACACCTTCCAGATCCAGGACGTCTCCGACGACACCAACTACCTGCGCGACCTCGGCCGCCCGGAGGCCGCCGCCGCAGCCCGCAACGCCGCCATCGCCGAGGCCGCCGCCCGTCGCGAGGCCAGCCAGGCCCAGGCCAAGGCCGACGAGGCCATCTCGGAGAGCCAGCGCGACCTCGACCTGCGCCGCTCCGCGTTCAAGGCCGACACCGACCGCGCCGCCGCCGACGCCGAAGCGGCCGGGTCCCTGGCCAAGGCCCAGCGCGACCAGGAGGTGCTCACCAGCCAGGAGCGCGTGGCCGAGCGGCAGGCGGCGCTGACCGAGCGCCAGCTCGACACCCAGGTCCGCAAGCCCGCCGACGCCGCCCGCTACCAGGCCGAGCAGGAGGCCCAGGGCCGCCGCAACGCCGAGATCTTCCAGGCCGAGGGCGCCAAGGCCACCGCCATCGCCGAGGCGCAGGCCGAGGCCGAGCGCACCCGCCTGGCCACCGCCGCCAACGCCGAGCGCGCCACCACCTTCGCCAAGGCCGACGCCGACGCCGCCCGCGTGGCCGCCGCGGCTGCCGCCGAGAAGGTGCGCCTGGAGGGCGAGGCCGAGCTCGCCCGCCGCACCGCCATCGCCAACGCCGTGCGCGCCGAGGGCGAGGCCGAGGCCGCCGCCATCCGCGCCAAGGGCGAGGCCGAGGCCGAGACCCAGCGCCTGCGCGCGGAGGCCTTCGAGCGCTACGGCCAGGCCGCCACCACGCAGATGGTGGTGGAGGCGCTGCCCAAGGTGGCCCGCGAGCTCGCGGCTCCCATGGCCGCCATCAGCGACCTCACGGTCATCTCCACCGACGGCGCGAGCGCCCTCTCCAAGGGCGTGGCCACCAACCTCACCGAGACCCTCGAGCTGGTGCGCCGCACCACCGGCGTAGACGTCGGCGCCCTCCTGCGCCGCAGCGCCGGCGGCGACGCCGCCACCTCCACCCGCAGCACCGCCGACACCGAGGCCTGAGGACCAGCGCCGAGGTGCGCGCATGAGGCTCCCCCTGCTGTGGGAGGACGACCTGGCCGATGTCGCAAGCCCGATCGTGCCCGGGGTCCTCTCGCTCGTGCCGCGCGACGTCACCGTGGTCCAGTTCGACGAACCGCTGACCGATCGCGACCACCGCAGACTCGGCCGGTGGTTCCAGAAGCACCCGGGTGTCACGCTGCGCGCCTACGCGGAGGGACTCGGGACCTCGGACGACCTGTCGTTCTTGCGGCACTACCCCGGGCTCACCGGCCTGAGCCTCAACTGCTTCTACGAGCCGCCGGTGCTCGACGCCCGGAACCTCGAGCACCTGCCGCTGACCCTGCGTGAGCTCCACCTCGAGGTCAGGACCAGTGGCAACGCGCTGCACAGGCTCGCGGACCTCCCTCACCTGCAACGGCTGAGCCTGGCCCACCACCGCCGCCTGCCGCCGGTGCTGTCGCAGCTGGCCTCGCTACGGGAGCTCCACCTGGAGGGTCCCGTGAAGGACCTCGAACCGCTGGCTGGTCTGACCCAGCTCGAGCACCTGAAGCTCCGGTCCGTCACGGCCGACCTGTCTCCGCTGATGGCGCTGACCCAGCTGCGCGCGCTGGAGATCCGCCTCGGAGGGACCACCGACCTCAGCGCGGTCCCCGACATCGGCGAGATCACCTACCTCGAGCTGTGGCTGGTCCGCGGTCTCACCGACCTGGAGTTCCTCGCCGACATGTGCCACCTGCAACACCTGTTCCTCCAGGCGCTCCGCAACGTGCACGCCCTCCCGGACCTGTCGGCGTGCACCGCTCTCGAGCGGGTGCACCTCGAGACGATGAAGGGGCTGGTCGACCTCGCCTCCCTCGCCACCGCTCCCGCCCTGCGGCAGCTCTGGATGGTCGACTTCAGCCACCTGCAGCCCGAGGACCTGCTGCCGTTGAAGGCCTGCGGCGCTCTGGAGGAGCTCGGCATCGGCATGGGCAGCGACCGCAAGAACGTCGCGGCGCGGGACCTGCTCCGCATCCCCGGCTCCTACGGCGGTCACGAATGGCCGTAGCCTCGGCGCTTCCGATCGTGCGGGGGGAACGGGTGAGGAAGTCGGCAGCGGTGCCGCTCGTCATCACGTCGTCGCTGGCGCTGGCCCTGTCCGGGTGCTCCGGGTCGAGCACCAGCAGCGGGTCGAGCGGCAGCGACGGTTCGGAGTCCGAGTACCAGGGCGTCTGCGTGGACCAGGCGACCAACCAGCGCGCCCCGGACTCCGACTGCGGTGACGACGACGGCCACGGCGGCACCGGAGGCTCCGGGGGCGGCCACTACTGGTACTACGGCGGTCGTGGCGCGCGCATCCCGTCCATCGGCTCGCCCATGCCCGCCGGCGGTGGCTCCGGCGGCGGGTCGGGCACGCAGAACGGGCAGTACGCGGGCTTCGACCGCAGCGTGCCGGACGGTTCCACGTACGTCTCGGGAGGGGCGCCCGCGGCCGGAGGCACCGTCAGCGACGAGTCCCTGCGCTCGGCGTCGTCGTCCTCCGGCGGCCGGGTGCTGAGCTCGGGGGAGTCCGGCAGCACCGTCCGGGGCGGGCTCGGCGGCGGCTCGAAGGCGGGCAGCTGACGTGAGCGCCGGAGCCGAGCGGTGAGGCGCGTCCGCACCACCCCGCGTCCCGGCTGGCGCGAGACGGTGGTCTCCCAGGGCCTCGTCTACCCGACCACGCCCTCGCGCTCGGGCCTGGGCGAGGACGACTACTGGTTCGAGCGGGCCTGCTACGTGCTCACCTCCGACGAGGTCGACCACCTCGAGGGCGTCACCGAGCGCGTCCACGCGATGTGCGTGGAGGCCGCCCGCTACCTCTGCAGCGGGGAGTGCGGTGACCTCGGCCTGCCGCCCGGCTCGCTGGAGGCCGCCCGCGCCAGTCTCGACGCCGCCCCGCCGTCGCTCTACGGCAGGTTCGACCTCCGCTTCGACGGCCGCGACGGCCAGCCCGCCAAGGTGCTCGAGTACAACGCCGACACCCCCACCGGGCTCGTGGAGGCGAGCGTCGCCCAGTGGTACTGGCTGCAGGACGTCGCGCCCGAGCTCGACCAGTGGAACTCCCTGCACGAGCGGCTCGTGGAGGCCTGGCGCGGCGTCCGCGAGCGGACGGGCCTCGGCGTGCTGCACCTGGCCCACCTCGGCGCCGAGAAGAGCGGCGAGGAGGAGATGACGGTCGGGTACCTGCGCGACTGCGCCGACCAGGCCGGCTGGTCCACGCGGCAGCTGCAGGTGGAGCAGCTGGGCTGGAACCCCGACGTGCAGCGGTTCATCGGGCTGGACGACGACGTCATCGACGTCCTCTTCAAGCTCTACCCCTGGGAGGACGTGCTCTGGGAGGACTTCGGCGCCCACGCGCTGACCACCCTCGAGCAGGGCTCCACGGTGTGGCTGGAGCCGCTGTGGAAGGTGGTGCTGTCCAACAAGGCGCTGCTCGTGGCGCTGTGGCGGTGCTTCCCCGGCCACGAGAACCTCCTGCCGGCCGCGTTCGAGCCCGACGGGATGGCCGAGTGGGTCAAGAAGCCCCTCCACGGCCGGGAGGGCGACAACATCGAGGTCTCCTCCCGCGACCTGTCGCTGGTCCAGCCCGGCGAGTACGGCGAGGAGGGCTCCGTCTACCAGCAGTACGTGCGCATGCCCGACTTCGACGGCAACAAGGCCGTGGTCGGCTCCTGGGTGGTGGACGGGAAGGCCGCCGGGTGCGGCATCCGCGAGAGCGACTCGCCCGTCACCGACTACTACGCGCGCTTCGTGCCGCACCACATCGACGGGCCGGCGCCGAGCCCGCAGCAGCGGGCCGCGTGGCTCCACGAGCCGGCGACCTGAGGGACGAGGGACGGAGGGGCCAGTGGACGGGTTGGGCACGGCGGTCGGTGCTGCCGCGGTGTACACGGCGGTGGGCCTGGGACTGCTGCTCGTGGGCTTCTACGCCCTCGACCTCATCGTCCCCGGGCGCCTCGCGCAGCGGGTCTTCCGGGACGCCGAGCCCGGCGCCGCGCTGGTCACCGCCGCCGGCGCCGTGGGCGTGGGCCTGATCACCTTCACCACCATCTGGCGCAACGCCGACGCCGGCTTCGGCCCGGCGCTGCTGTGGACGGTGGTGTTCGGGCTGGTGGGCATCGTCCTGCAGGCGGCGGCGCTGGTGCTGCTGGACCTGCTGACACCGGGCCGCCTGGGCGACCTCGTCTGCGCCCGCCAGCCCTCGGGTGCGATGCACCCGGCGGCGTGGGTGACGGCGGCGTTCCAGCTGGCCGTGGCGGGCGTCGTCGTCGCCTCGGTGGCCTGACCCGTCGCGCCGTCCGCGCACGGCCGGTCCCGCAGCGCCCCGCTCGCCGCGCCGGTGGGTGGTCTGCTGCCCACTGGGTGGCCTCGTGCCCGGCTTCCTGGCCCTCACCCGGGCACCAGCCCACCCAGTGGGCACGAGGCCACCCGAACGTCGCACCCGGTCTGCGTCCCGGGGCGGACTCGCCTCGCGCGGGGTCCCCTCGAGCGTCGTCGACGGCGACCACGGGCGTTCGGACGAGCCCCTCCCCGCCCTCGTCGTCACCCCTTCGCGGTCGTCGTCGCCGTCTGGCCCACCCGTCCGGACCGCCCGGGCGCACGGCGCCCGGGCGAGCGCCCCTAGGCTGGACGCTCGTGAAGTCGTTCGAGCAGCTCTTCGCCGAGCTGTCCGCCAAGGCCGCCGAGCGCCCCGCCGGCTCCCGGACCGTCGCCGAGCTCGACGCCGGCGTCCACGCCATCGGCAAGAAGCTGGTGGAGGAGGCCGCGGAGTCGTGGATGGCCGCCGAGCACGAGGGGCCCGAGCGGGCCGCCGAGGAGATCTCCCAGCTGCTGTACCACGCGCAGGTGCTCATGATCGCCAGCGGCCTGTCCCTCGACGACGTCTACACCCACCTGTGAGCAGCCCGATGACCAGCACGTCCGCCTCCGCTGACACCTCCCAGCCGCTGCGCATCGCCGTCCCCAACAAGGGGTCGCTGTCCGAGCCGGCGGCGCAGCTGCTGCGCGAGGCCGGGTACGCCACCCGCCGCGAGGGCCGCGAGCTGGTGCTCGCCGACCCCGAGAACGGCGCGGAGTTCTTCTTCCTGCGCCCGCGCGACATCGCCGTGTACGTCGGCTCGGGCACCCTCGACGTCGGCATCACCGGCCGAGACCTGCTGCTGGACTCCCGCGCGGAGGCCGACGAGGTCATGCAGCTGGGGTTCGGCGCGTCCACGTTCCGCTTCGCGGGGCCGGCCGCGCAGGTCAGCTGCGGGCTGGACGTGGCCGGTCTGGACGGGCAGCGCGTGGCGACCAGCTACGCGGGGCTCGTGGCCGACCACCTCGCCGCCGCCGGCGTCAGCGCCGAGGTGGTCCGGCTGGACGGCGCGGTGGAGACCGCGGTGCAGCTGGGCGTGGCCGACGCCATCGCCGACGTCGTCGAGACCGGCTCCACGCTGCGCTCGGCCGGCCTGGCCGTGTTCGGCGAGCCGATCCTGCGCTCGGAGGCCGTGGTCATCACCCGCCGCGGCGCGGACGGGCCCGTGCGCCCCGCCGGGCTGGACGTGCTGCTGCGGCGCATCCAGGGCGTGCTCGTGGCCCGCCAGTACGTCATGGTCGACTACGACGTCCCGCGCGAGCACCTCGACGACGCCTGCGCGCTGACCCCCGGCCTGGAGTCCCCGACCGTGGCGCCCCTGGCTGACCCGGCCTGGGCGGCGGTGCGCGCCATGGTGCCCCGCGCCACCACCAACAAGGTCATGGACGAGCTCTACGACCTCGGCGCGCGCGCCATCCTCGTCACCACCATCCACGCCTGTCGCCTGTGACGCCGCCGCCGCCGTCGTCGTCGGGGTCGTCGTCCTCGTCACCCCGCGACGACGACGCCGCGCGCCTGCACGCGCCGTTCCGGCCGCTGCGCGGGCCGCGGGTGGCCCGGGTGCTCGGGGTGGCAGCGGTGGTGCTCTTCTCGGTGCTGGCCGCCACCGTGGTCGGGCAGACCGCGTGGGACCGGGTCGGCTTCGTGGTGGTGGGCCTGGCCGTCATGGCGTTCGCCGAGATGCAGGCGCGCGTGGTGGCCGTGCCTGACGAGCACGGCCTGTTCGTTCGCAACCTCGTGCACCGCCGGCGCCTGGAGTGGGCCGAGGTGGTGGGCGTCTCCTTCGGCGGCGGCCGCCCGTGGGTGCAGCTGGACCTCTCCGACGGCGACACCCTGGCGGTCATGGGCGTCCAGCGCGCCGACGGCGAGCGCGGGGTGGCCGAGGCCGACCGCCTGGCCACCCTCGTGGCCCTGCACACCCGCTGACACCGGCTGACCGCGCGGGCGCGGCGTCCCCCGGAGGGGACTGCGCGGAGGGACCGCTTGGTGGCCTAGGGTGACGATCTCTCGTGGCGGGTGCGGACGGTCCGGCTGCCTCCCGCTGCGCCGGACCGTCCGAAGGAGTGCTGTGGCACCGTCGGTTCTGCCCACGCGGCTGCCCTCGAGGAGGTGGGCGGCCCGCGCGGCGGCCGCTGCCGCCCTCGCCCTCGCCACCGGCGCCCTGGCCGGCCTCCCCGCGGGCGCCGCCCCGGCCCCCGACCGGACGCCCTTCCCCGCGGCGAGGCCGTCGTGGGCCACGCCGGCCGCCGACGCCGGCGCGCCGCCGTCCACGGAGACGGTGGAGGGCTACGTCGCCCTGCCGCTGCGCGACCCCGCCGGCGCGAAGGCCCTGGCGACGGCGGTGTCCACGCCCACCTCCGGCCGCTACGGGCAGTACGTCTCCGCGCGGCAGTGGATCTCCACCTACGCTCCGACGGCGAAGGCCCTCGACGTCGTCACCAAGACCCTGCGCGCCGGTGGCCTCACCATCACCGGTGTCCCGGCCAGCCGCACCTACGTGGTCTTCCGCGGCACGCCGGAGCAGGTCGGGGCGGTGTTCGCGACCTCGCTGCGCCAGTACCAGGTGGGCGGGGGCACCGTGACCGCACCGGCCACCACGCCGTCGCTGCCCGCGGACGCGGGCGCGCTCGTCAGCGCGGTGAGCCTGTCCAGCGGCGCCCTGGCCGCCCGCCCGGGCGCCCTGGCACCGGGGCGGGAGCGGCCGTCCGTGGCCGCCCGGACCGCGGCTCCGCCGACCGCGCAGCGGGTGCCCTGCTCCGACTCGTGGGGCCAGCGCACCTCCACCACGCCCCCGGCCTACGGGCGGACGTCCTTCCCCACCAACACCTGCGGCTACACCGCCCGGCAGCTGCGGGCGGTGACCGGCACCGCTGCCGGCGACGGCGCCGGGCAGACCGTGGCGATCGTCGACGCGTACGCCTCACCGACGATCGTCGCCGACTCCGACCGCCTCTCCGCGGCCCAGGGCGAGCCCGGCGTCAGCGGCCTGTACTCCCAGGTCGGCGTCGACAGGAAGACGTTCACCGACCAGGAGGCCTGCGGCGGGGAGGAGGGCTGGCAGGGCGAGCAGTCGCTCGACGTGCAGGCCGTCCACGCCGTCGCCCCGAAGGCCCGCATCCTGTACTCCGCCGGCAGCAACTGCGGCGCCGGTCTCTACCTCGCGGTCTCCCGGGTGCTCGACACCCAGGCCGCCAGCCTGGTCTCCAACAGCTGGGGGGTGCAGGAGCAGTACCTCCTGCCGGCGGACCTGGCCATCTACGACGCCCTCGGCTGGCAGGCCGCAGCCCAGGGGATCGGCCTGTACACCTCCAGCGGCGACGACGGCGACGAGACCGTCAACGGGCTGCCGAAGCAGGTGGACTTCCCCTCCGGCAACCCGTTCTGGACGTCGGTGGGCGGCACGTCGGTGGGGGTGGACGCCTCGGGGCGGATCGTCGTCGAGACCGGCTGGGGAGACGCCCGCTCGGTGATCGCCGGCTCGACGTTCACCCCGGCGCCCCCCGGCGACTTCTACGCCGGAGCCGGCGGCGGTACCGGCACCATCTACCCCGAGCCCGACTGGCAGCGCGGCGTCGTCCCCGACGCGATCGCGAACGGCCACCGCGCCGTGCCCGACATCGCCAACATCGCCGACCCGTACACGGGGTTCCTGGTGGGCTACAGCCCGATCCTGGCCGACGGGTCCACCGCCACCGGCGCGTACGAGGCCGATGCCACCGGGGGGACCTCGCTGGCCTCGCCCGTGGTCGCGGCACAGGTCGCCGTGGTGCAGGGGCGCATCGGCCAGCGCCTGGGCTTCGCCAGCCCCGCCCTGTACCTGCTGGCCCGGATCGCGCCGTCGGCGTTCAGGGACGTGCAGGCCCCCGCCGGCACCCTCGCGCTGGCGGCGTACTCGCCGGGCAGGCAGGCGAACGTGCTGGTCACCCTCGACCGCGACTCCTCCCTGCGGACCACGCGCGGGTGGGACGCCGTGACGGGCGTGGGCGTGCTGCCGCTCGACTCCTGGCGGCGCGTCGCGCAGCGCTGACCCCGGACCGGACGACGGCGAGGGCGGGCGGGGGCGGGCGGGGGCCCAGCGGGCCGCCGCGTGGGGGCGCCGTGGAGGGGTGGCTCCCAGCCACGGCACGTACCGTGACGAGGTGCCCGCCGTCCCGCACCGACGGGCCGCCGGCCTGCGGTGGCTCGCGGTGGTGCTGGGCACGGCGCTGCTGGTCACCGCCGCCCTCGTCGGACGGCCCGCGTGGAGCGCCGCCGGCAGCGGCGAGCAGGAGGCCGTCACCGAGGTGCTAGCCCGCGCCGCCTCCTCGGCGTCGGTCTCCTTCAGCGGCACCGCCACGAGCAGCGGCGCCCTCGGCCTGCCGGACCTGCCGCGCCTGGGCGACGTCGCCGCCCTGGTGGGGGAGAGCACCCGCACCCGCACGTGGTGGGCCGGCGAGCAGACCTGGCGCACCGACGTGCTCACCGCCACCGGTGAGCGCGGCGAGTACGCCACCGGCGGGCAGCTGACCGGCTGGGACTACGAGCGGGACGCCCTCACCGTCGGCGCCCCGCTGTCCGGGGCCCGGCTGCCGCGCGCCTCCGACCTGCTGCCACCGGCCCTGGCCCGCTCGCTGCTGGCCGGTGCCACGGCGGAGGCGACCGCGCAGTAGCAGCGCACCACCGGTCTGGGCGAGCGCGTGGTCGCCGGGCGCCTGGCCGACGGCGTCCGGCTGCGCCCGGCCACCTCCGAGGCGGCCCTGTCGACCGTCGACCACGCCGACCTGTGGGTCGACAGGGCCAGCGGCCTGCCGCTCGCCGTCGACCTCGTGGACGTGGTCGGGGGGCCCGTCGTGTCCGCCGCCTTCGACGCCGTCACCCTGGGCGCGCCCGACCCAGCGGCCCTCGCCGTCCCGGACCCGCCCGGCGCCACCGTGCGCAGCGCTGAGGTCGACGTGGCCGCCGGCGCCGCCACCGCCGCCCCGTGGGAGCTGCCCGGCCAGCTGGCCGGCCTGCCCGCCCTGCAGGACCCGGGCACCGCCGGTGCGGTCGCCTACGGCACCGGCCTGCTGCGCCTGGCGGTGGTGTCGCTGCCCGCGGACCAGGGCCGGCAGGCGCTCTTCGCCGCCGAGGCCGCCGGCGCGCAGCCCCTCGACCAGGCCCGCACCGGCAGCGGGCGCACGGCGCTGGTGCGCGCCGGGGCGCTGAGCGCCGCGGTCGTCGTCGTCCCCGGCGGCGCCGGGCAGCGGCAGGGCCGGGCCTACCTCGTCTCCGGCGCCGTGCAGCCCGAGCTGCTGACCCGCGCCGCCGCCCAGTTGGTCACCGACCCCCCGGAGCGCCGCCCATGAGCGACCGATGAGCGAGCTGGCCGTCCACACCGAGGGCCTCACCAAGCGGTTCGGCCGCGTCACCGCGGTGGACGACGTCGACCTGCACGTCGCCGAGGGAGACCGCTACGGCTTCCTCGGGCCCAACGGCTCGGGCAAGACCACCACCGTGCGCATGCTGCTCGGGCTGGTCCTGCCCACGGCCGGTCGGGTCCGGGTGCTCGGCGGGCGGGTGCCGCAGGACGCCGCCCGCGTGCTGCCGCAGGTCGGCGCCATGGTCGAGGGGCCGGCGGCCATCGGGCACCTGTCGGGGCGGGCCAACCTGCGCCTGCTGGACGCGGCCGTGCCCACCCCCGGCGGCCGGCGCACCCGGCGCCGCCGCGTGGAGGAGGCCCTGGAGGCCCTGGGGCTGGCGCAGGTGGGGCGACGGCCGGTCCGCGCGTACTCCCTCGGCATGCGCCAGCGGCTCGGCATCGCGTCCGCGCTGGTGCGCCGCCCGCGCCTGCTCGTCCTCGACGAGCCGACCAACGGCCTGGACCCGCAGGGCATCGCCCTGGTCACCGACCTGCTGCTGGACCTGTCGGCGCAGGGCACCACGCTGCTCGTCTCCAGCCACCTGCTCTCCGAGGTCGAGCACCTCTGCACGCGCGTGGGCGTCATGGACCGGGGCCACCTGGTGGTGCAGGACCACGTGGACGCCCTCCGAGCCCCCACCGGCAGGCTGCTCGTGACGCTCGCCGGTGGTGCTGAGGACGACGACGATGGGCGCTGCGGCCCAGTGGCGGCTGCGCTGCTCGGGCGGCGGCTGCTCGAACCGCCCGCCGGCCGGCGGCTCGTGGTCGCTGACGCCGGAGACGTGGTCGGTGACCTGGTCCGCGGCGGTCTCGCGGTGCGCGAGGCCGTGGTGGAGCGGCGCACGCTCACCGACGTCGTCCTGTCCCGCACCACCGCCGTCGGCGAGGGCCTGGCGAGCGCGGGGGTGCGCGCGTGAAGCTGCTGGCGCTGACGGGTGTGGAGCTGCGCAAGCTGGCGCTGCGGCCCCGGACGTGGGTGTCTGTGGGGCTGCTGTGCGCGCTGCCCGTCGTCGTCGCGGCCTTCCTCGCCACCAGCGAGCTGGCGCCGCGGCCGGGGCAGGGCCCGGCGTTCCTCTCGGCCGTGCTCGGCAACGGCCAGCTCTACCCCGCGGCCGCGCTGGGCATCGTCGTCCCGATCTTCCTGCCGGTGGCGGTGTGCGTGGTCGCGGGAGACGCCGTGGCGGGGGAGGCGCAGGCGGGCACGCTGCGCTACCTGCTCGTGCGGCCCGTGGGACGGACCCGGCTGCTCGTGGCCAAGCTGTTCGCGGTGCTGGCCTTCACGTTCGGCTCGGTCATCGCCGTCGCGCTGGTGTCGTTCGTGGCGGGCACGCAGCTGCTGGGCACCCGGCCCGACGCCCTCGGGACCACCACCGCCTCGCTGTCGGGGACGTCGCTCTCGCCGCAGGAGCTGCTGGTCCGCACGCTGCTGGTGATGGCCTACGTGTCGGTGTCGATGCTCGGGGTGGCGGCCCTGGCGCTGCTGCTGTCCACGCTGGTCGACTCTCCGCTGGTCGCCGCGCTCGGGGGGCTCGCGCTGCTCGTGGCGAGCACCGTGCTGGTGGGGCTGGACGCCGCGTCCGCCGTCCACGACCTGCTGCCCACCCGGTACTGGCTGGCGTGGGTGGACCTCTTCCGCGACCCGGTCCTGTGGACGGACGTGCGCCGCGGCGTGCTCGTGCAGCTCGGGTGGGCGGGCGTGCTGCTCGCGGCGGCGTGGGCGTCCTTCACCACCCGCGACGTCACCAGCTGACGTCCGCGACGTGGCGCTACCCCGCGAGGAGGGCGCGGCCGCGCTGCGTGAGGGCGTCGCACTGCGAGGCCGGGGGCGCCGAGGCCAGCACGGGCCCGTCCAGGGCGGCGTCCACCACTCCCACCGGCAGAGGGTCCGTGACCAGGCCCCCGTGGTCGACCTGCGCGCTCGAGCAGACCTGCTGCAGCTCCACGTCCACCGCGCCCCGCAGCGACGAGGCGTCCGCGGGCGGCACCACCACCTGGTCGGTGCTCGACCACGCGCTGGTCCACCGCACCCCGTTCCCGGGGGTCTCCGGCAGCGTGCGCAGCAGGCTGCCGCCCGGCTCCAGCTGCTGGCAGGCGGTGGGGCAGTCCTGCGGGGCGTTCACCGCGGCGAACCGCGCCAGGTCCGTGCCCTGGTGGGGCGAGCCCAGCGTCACCACCCGGCGCACCGGCTCACCGGCCCCGTCCCCGGCCAGCCACAGCCGTGCCACCACCCCGCCCGCCGAGTAGCCGACCACGTCCACCGAGGGCGCCCCGGCCTCCAGCGCGGCGCGGGCCGCGGTCTGCAGCGCCACTGCCTGTTCCGCGAGGTCGCCGGTGCCGTCCCCGGCCGCAGGCACCACCACCACCTGGCGGCCCGCGCGCTGCAGCGCCCCGGCCAGCACCTGCAGGCCGCCCGTGCCACCGCCGTACCCGGGCACCAGCAGCACCGTCCCGGGGGCGTACTGGTCCGCCGGCGCGCCAGCCGTGCCGGACCCGCCCGCGTCGTCGTCGCCGAGCCCGCCGGGCGACCCCGGACCGCGCAGCAGCACCGCCCCGGCCGCCACGACGAGGACGACGACGAGCGCCATCAGAGCGATCGCCAGCCGGCGCCGAGGTGCCACCCAGCGAGCGTGCACGACCCCGGGATCTTCTGCGACAGTGGAAGCACCGCCAGCTCCACCACGCCGCTCACCCGGAGGCCTCTCCCCGCCATGCGCGACGCCCTCAACGCGTTCGTCGACCTCTTCACCGGCGACGCCGCCGCTGCGACCACGCCCCTGACCGGGCTGCAGGCGCTGCAGCTCGTCGCGGTCGCGGTGGGCGCGGCGCTCGGCGCGCTGCTGCTGGGGATGGTGGTGCACGCCGTCGTCCTGCGCATCGGGCGGAGGTCCGTGGTCGCGCGCACCCTCGCGGCGCGGCTCAAGGGACCGTTCCGCTGGATCCTCGTGACGCTGGCCGCGCAGCAGGTGTTCGTCGCCTCCAGCGGCACCGACGGCTGGCTCGCAGCGGTGCGCACCGTGCTGCTGCTGGCCGTCATCGCCTGCGTCGGCTGGCTGGTGGCCAAGGTCGTGCTGGTGGTCGAGGACCTGCTGCTCGAGAAGTTCCGGGTGGACGTGGCCGACAACCGCCACGCGCGCCGCATCCGCACCCAGATCATCTTCCTGCGGCGCATCGCGCTGCTGGTCATCGCGCTGCTCACCGTCGGGGCGATGCTGTGGACCTTCCCCGAGGCCCGTGTGGTCGGCACCGGCATCTTCGCCTCCGCGGGCCTGCTGTCCGTGGTCGCCGGCCTGGCCGCCCAGAGCTCGCTGAGCAACGTCTTCGCCGGGCTGCAGCTGGCCTTCACCGACGCGCTGCGCGTGGACGACGTCGTCGTGGTCGAGGGCCTGTGGGGCCGCATCGAGGAGATCACCCTCACCTACGTGGTGGTGCACGTCTGGGACGACCGCCGCTACGTGCTGCCGTCCACCTACTTCACCTCCACCCCCTTCGAGCACTGGACCCGCAAGGACTCCCAGCTGCTCGGCGTGGTGATGCTCGAGGTCGACTGGCGCACCGACCTCGACGGCATGCGCGAGGAGCTGCACCGCGTGGTCGAGGCCGACGAGCTGTGGGACCGCCGCGTGGCCGTGCTGCAGGTCACCGACGCCGTCAACACCTTCGTGCAGGTGCGCATCCTCGTCTCCGCGGCTGACGGGCCGACGATCTTCGACCTGCGCTGCCACGTGCGCGAGGCGATGGTCCGCTGGCTGGTGGCGTCCAACCCCGACGGCCTGCCGCGCCTGCGGGTCGCGGGCGCCGGCGTCGAGGAGGCCGCCCAGGCGGCGCTGGCCGCCGGCACCGAGGAGCGCGTGCCCGCCAAGGGCCAGCACGACCCGACGGCGCCCCGCCGCGTGGCGGGCGTCCCGACGCCGGCCACCACGGTGCTGCCGCCCGTGGCCGCGCCCGACCGCCGCGACGACTCCCTGTTCACGGGGTCGATGGCGGCCGTCGAGCGGTCGAGGGCCTTCGCCGGGCCCAGCGAGTCCGAGCAGGCGGACAGGGTCGAGCGGATGCTCCGCGAGGAGCGCGAGCGGCTCGAGGCCGAGGAGCGCGAGGCCGTCAAGCGCCGGTTCCGCGAGGATCCCGACCCGGCGCTCACCACCTCGGTGCTCCCCACCGTCCCCGAGAAGCGCCGCTGACCCCCACCCCTCCCGTCCGTGATCATGGACCTACCGTGCACTTTCCCCCGTGATCATGGACCTCCCGCGCACTTTCCCCGTGAGGACAACGACGACGGCGCGCCGCCGCCCTGCAACGCCCGCGCCTGCGGCAGCGTCTGACCGGTGATCGTCGCCGCGGGCGACGACCGGCGGAGGGTGGGGGTCCGGGTGCGGCGTTCCAGGGCGGGGACGGTCGGGCTGGCGGCGAGCGCGGCGCTGGCGGCGGTGCTGCTCACCGGCTGCGGCGGCACGCCGCTGGCACCGGGGACGGACGCGAGCGACACGCCGTCGTCGTCTGCAGCGGCGTACACCGATCCCGGCCAGCACTGGCCCGACCCGGCCCGCACCGTCGTCATCACGCCGCGGGGGCAGCGTCCCTCCACGCCGCCCCCGGACGGGGCCGAGCTGGAGGACCTCACCACCTTCGCAGAGCAGGAGGGGATGACGGTCGAGGCGGTGGTCCGGCAGCAGGAGGACGTCACCGCCTTCCACGACTGGGTCGCTGCGACCGTCAAGCCGATCCTCGGCGACCGCTTCTCCGAGGCCCGTCCCGAGATGGAGGGCCAGCCGGCGTGGATCGGCTTCACCGGCGACGTGCCGCCCGAGCTCGTCGCGGCGGCGGAGGCCTTCTACCTGCCGGTGGAGCTCCGCGGCGGCGCACTGCTCACCGAGGCCGAGGCCGACCGGGTGCGCAGCGCCGGGACCGACGCGTTCGGCGCCCTGACGCCCGAGGGCGTCGGCTGGGGCGGCGGCCTGGACGTTCCCACCGCGACCTTCACCTACGGCGGCTTCGCCGCCGAGGCGTGGCAGCCCGGCGACGACGTGCGCGCGGCCGTCGTCGCCGCAGCCACGAAGGCGCTGGGACGCGACGCGCCGTTCCGCGTGGTCCTCGAACCCGACGACCGCGACCCGACGACCACCGAGCCGGCCACGTGGTTCCTGCCCGCCGGGTACGTCCCGGACCCGGGCGCCACGAGCGTCCAGGTGCTCGTCGAGGCGCAGGGCTGCACGAGCGGGAAGGGCGCGGCGGACCGGATGGCGCCACCGCAGGTGGAGGTCACCTCGACGCAGGTGCGGATCGCCGTGGCCACCTACATCGTCAAGGGCCCGCAGACCTGCCCCGGCCACCCGATGGCGCCGCTGACCGTCGAGCTGGGCCAGCCGCTCGGTGACCGGACGCTGGTGGACGTCAACGGCGCTGTCGACGACACCTACGCGCCGCCCGGCGGCGGCGTGGTCGTCCCGTCTGCCGGATGAGGACGACGACGGCGCGCCGGCGCCCTGCAACGGTCGGGGCGGTGCGAGCGTCTGGCTGGTGATCGTCGCTGTCGGCGGCGCAGGCTCGGTGGGGGAGGCGACGTGCAGCGCTGCAGGACGGCGGCGGTCGGGCTGGCGGTCGTGGGCGCTGCGGCGCTGGCAGCGGCGCTCGCCGGGTGCGGGGGCGCGGCGCAGCCGGGACCAGCCGGCGGGGGAGCGTCGCCGTCGTCGTCCTCCTCACCCAGCCCGCGCGCGACGTTCACCTGGCCCGACCCCGCGCTGACGGTGGTCACGACGCCGCGCGGCGAGCGCCCGCCGCTGGACCTCACGTGGGCCACCCCCGGCTCGCTGCAGGACCAGATCGCGCAGGAGCGGGGCGTCTCGCTGGAGGAGGGCGCGCGCATCGTCCAGGACCAGGAGCTCATGGGGGTCTACACCTACGACGTCGCCGAGCGGTTCCGCGACGCGTTCGCCACGTCGCACGCGGGGGAGGAGTCGTCGCAGGGGCGCCCCTGGGTCGCCTTCACCGGGACGGTCCCTCCGGAGGCCGTCACGATGGCCGAGCGGCTGCCCTTCCCCGTCGAGCTGCGCGGCGGGGCGCTCGTGTCCAGCCACCGCAACGGCCTCGTCACCGACGCGGCCTGGAACGCCTTCCTCGCCGACCTGCAGGCGCCCGAGCACGGCGTGGTGCTCGGCGGGAGCTTCGACGCGACCACCGGGGTGGTGACCATCGAGTACTCCACCGACCTGCTGTCGCGCCGCCCCGACGCGCGCACGGAGGAGGCCGTCGTCGCCGCGGCGCAGGGGGCGCTCGGGTGGGCGGCGCCGCTGTCGGTCGACCTCCAGGCCGACGACCGCGACCCGACGACGACGAACCCCGCCACCTGGTTCCTGCCCGAGGGCTTCACGTCGGACCCGGCGGCCACCAGCGTCGAGGTGCTGGTCGACGAGCCGAGCTGCACCGGCGGGCAGGGGGCGGCGGGCAACACGGCGCCGCCGGTGGTCGAGGTGACCAGCACCGAGGTCCGCATCGCGGTGTCGACGTACATCCGCAAGGGGGCGCAGGGCTGCCCTGGCCACCCGCTGGCGCCGCTGGTGGTGGAGCTGGGGCAGCCGCTGGGTGAGCGGACGCTGGTGGACGTCAACGGCCGCGTCGACGACGGCCCCAGCGGCAGCGACGGCTCGCAGGTGTGGAGCGGCGTGCAGGTGCCCGTCGCCGGCTGACCCGGTACTGCGGCGTCCCGCCGGACGTGCAGGAGTCCGCCGGGAGGGGCCTGGAGCCTGGATCGGCGAGTTCTGCCTGCTGGGCGGGACGCACCGCCGCTCAGCGGGCCGAGCGCCGCCCGGCCCGCGCCGCGAACGCGTCCAGCGCGGCCAGCACCTCGTCGGCCTGCCACAGCCGGCCGCGGTCGCGGCCCGTCGTCTCCCGCACCACGCCCGCCTCCACCAGCGGGGCCAGCGGGCGGGCGGCGTTGGCGGGGGAGAGCCCCAGCTCGCGCGCGATGGTGGCGCTGTCGACCACCGGCTGGCGCAGCAGCAGGTCCGCCAGGCGCCACGCGGCGGAGTCGCGGCGGGCCACCACCACCTCGTCCCACCGCGCCCGCGCCGCGCGCAGCTCCACTGCCAGCTGCCGCCCGTTGACCACCGCCGCCAGCGCCCCGTGCGCGAGCACCTCGACGATCGGGTCGACGTCGCCGCTGCGGTAGGCGGTCAGCGCGTCGAAGTACCCGCCCACGTCGGTGAGCAGGCCCGCCGACACCGGCACCGTGACCCGCCGCGCCAGCCCCCGCCGCCGCAGCAGCGCGTGCACCAGCGCCCGTCCGGTGCGGCCGTTGCCGTCCGCGAAGGGGTGGACGGTCTCGAACTGCGCGTGCGCCAGCGCCGCGTGCACGAGCACCTGCACGTCGCTGCGGGCGCTGAACGCCACCAGGTCGTCGATGAGCGCCGGCACGTCCTCGTGGTGCGGCGGGACGAACTCCGCGCCGTGCGGCCCGTAGGTGTCACCGCCGATCCACACCTGCTCGGTGCGCCACACCCCGGCGATCGACGGCGCGCTCGCCTCCAGCAGCGCCCGCTGCATGGCCAGCAGGGCGTCCGGCGTGAGGTCGTCGGCCAGCGACAGCGCCGCCTGCATGGACCGGACGTTCCCCAGCACCAGCTCGGCGTTGCGCGTCGCGCTCCCGCCCAGCTCGGCCACCGCGATGGCCCGCGCCCCCGAGGTCAGCCCCTCGATCTGCGACGACGACGCCGACTCGCTGCGCAGCAGCAGGAACGGCAGTGGACCCGACCCGCCGTCGTCGGCTCCTGCGGCTGCTCCGGCCTGCTCCGCGTCGAAGCGCGCCACCTCCGCGGCAGCCTCCTCCGCCAGCGCCGCCGCCCCCGCGGACACCCTCGGCGCAGCACGGGCGATGAAGGGCACCACCGCCGCCGCGTACGGCCCGCGGTGGCGCTCGCGGACCGAGCGCGGCACGAGGTCGGGCGGCAGGGTGGGCGTCCACGGCACCTCGCGGCTGCCCAGCGAGGGCCAGGCGGCGGCGTCCGCGGTCACCGCTCGATCTGAAGGCACGGTGGGACGTTACCTTCACTTCCACCGCTAAGTGATGGTTGCGGAGCGGCGTGTCATCACATCGCTCAGCCGAAGTTCTCCCCGGCCCGCGCCGGCACCCTCGCCAGCGCCGCCTCGCCGTCGAGGCCCGCCACCTGCAGCAGGTCCACCGTGGCCGAGCGCACCTGGGCCAGCACCACGTCGGCGGACAGCGACGAGCGCGGCACCACCACCGAGGCCAGCCCCACGGCGGCCAGCGCGTCGACCGCGTCGTCCAGCGCTCGCCCGGCGCCCAGGTCCTCGGACAGGCGCAGGGCCGCCGCCGCCAGCTCGTCCACCAGGACGAGCAGCTCGGCGGGCACCACCTCCATCCGCTCGGTGGCCACCGCCAGGCGCCGGGAGAGCACGCGCACGTTGCGCACGGCCCGGTCCAGCGGCACCGCCAGGGCCTGCACGGTCTGCGCGCGCACGGCGTGGTGGCGCCGGAACGGCGTGAGCCGCGCCACGTCGAGCCCCTCCGCGGCGGCCGCGCGCAGCCTGTCGAGCCGCTCCTGGGTGCCGCGGGCGTGGGCCAGGGCGTCCCGTCCGCGCTCCACGTCGCCGTCGCGCGCCGCGGACGACGCCTCCAGCAGCAGGTCCGCCACGGTGGCGAGCACCTCCTGCGCCAGCACCACCGGCCGCCTCAGCTGGCGGCGCGGCACGAGGGTGGCCAGGAGCAGCGCCACCACCCCGCCCGTGGCGGCGTCGGTCCAGCGCCCGACGATCGCGCCCGTGGTGGTCTGCTGGTAGAGCGTGACGAAGACGCCCTGGATGGCGATCTGGTTGATCATCAGCGTTCCGGCCCGCAGGAGGATCGCCACCGACATCCCCAGCCCGACCACCAGCGCGATCTGCCAGAAGCCGGTGCCGAACGCGCGCACGAGCAGGTCCCCGATGAGCACCCCGATGGCCACGCCGACCACCACCTCGCCCACCCGCCGCAGCCGCTGCCCGTAGGAGACGCCCAGCCCCAGCACCGCGGCGATCGGCGCGAAGATCGGCTGGGAGTGGCCCAGCACGTGCCGCGCCAGCAGGTACGCGATCCCCGCGCCCACCGCGCACAGCACCACGTGCGGCGCGTACGAGCGCAGCCGGTCCAGGCGCGACAGCAGCTCCACCCGGCTCACAGGCCCCATCCTGCCCGGGGGGGTCTCACGTGCGCAGGACGACGTCGGCGCGGTCCCGGGTGCCCTCCGCGGCGAACAGGGCCCGCTCCTGCACCGCCCACCGCTCCCAGTGCGGCCGGTACGCCTCGCCGTCGCGCTCGATGCCGCGCCGCATGCGCTCGTCGTCGTCGGCCTCCACCCACACCAGTGCGGTCAGGTGCGGTGCGCACGGACGCGAGCCGCACCCCACCCCCTCGACGACGACGACGGCGGCCGTGGGCACCGGCACCCGCTCCGCCCAGGTGTGCGCCACCCAGTCCCAGCGGCGGAACGCCGCCGGGGCGCCGCTGGTCAGCGGCTCGAGCACCTGGGCGGTGACGAGGCCCACGGCCTCGGCGAGCCCGTCCCAGCCGGGGTAGAGGTCGTCCATGTGCACCTCGGCGGTGCTGACCCCGCGCCCCCGCAGGACGCCGCCGACGGCGGCGGCGAGGGTGGTCTTGCCGGAGCCGCTGGGCCCGTCCACGGCGAGCACGCGCACGCCGCCCGCTCCGGCGGCACGGCCGAGCACGAGGTCGGCGGCGGCCTCAGCCGCCTCGCTGGTGTCTGCGCTGACCGGGTCGGGCACCCCGTCACGCTAGCCAGGTCGCCCCCACCCCTCCGTGATCATGGGCGTCCGAAGCACTTTCCGCCCGTGATCATGGACTTCCCGAGCAGATGTCCCAGGCGCTGTGCGGGAAGTCCATGATCACGGAGGTGGACGGCCGTCGAGCCGGGGCCGCGCGCCGCCTAGGCTGGGCCGACGTGAGCCTGGCCGTGCGCGTGATCCCCTGCCTCGACGTCGACGCCGGCCGCGTGGTCAAGGGCGTGAACTTCCGCGAGCTGCGCGACGCCGGCGACCCCGTGGAGCTGGCGGCCCGCTACGACGCGCAGGGCGCCGACGAGCTGGTCTTCCTCGACGTCACCGCCTCCTCCGGTGACCGCGAGACCACCTACGACGTGGTCCGCCGCACCGCCGAGCAGGTCTTCATCCCGCTCACGGTGGGCGGCGGTGTCCGCACCCCCGACGACGTCGACAGGCTGCTGCGCGCGGGCGCCGACAAGGTGGGCGTCAACACCGCCGCCATCGCCCGGCCGGAGCTGGTCCGCGAGATCGCGCAGCGCTTCGGCAACCAGGTGCTGGTGGTGAGCCTGGACGCGCGGCGCACGCCGGAGGGCGAGCCGCCCACGCCGTCCGGGTACGAGGTCACCACGCACGGCGGGCGCCGCGGCACGGGCGTCGACGCCGTCGAGTGGGCCGAGCGCGTCGCCGAGCTCGGCGCGGGGGAGCTGCTGCTCAACTCCATGGACGCCGACGGCACCAAGGCCGGCTTCGACCTGGAGATGCTCTCCGCGGTGCGCGCCCGCGTCGGTGTGCCGGTCATCGCCAGCGGAGGCGCCGGTGCGGTGGAGCACTTCGCCCCGGCCGTCGCCGCCGGCGCCGACGCGGTGCTGGCGGCCAGCGTCTTCCACTTCGGCCAGATGACGGTCGGCGACGTCAAGGCCTCGCTGGCCGCCGCGGGTCACCCCGTGCGCTGACCCCGTGCGCTGGCCCCGCGCTCGCGACGTCCATGATCACGGGCGGAAAGTGCTCGGGAAGTCCATGATCACGGAGGGGGCGGCGGGCTGAAACGCAGGGTCACCTCCGCGTAACACCGCGTCCCTACGGTCACCCACCGTGACCCAGGACACCTCGCGCGCGACGACGCCCTCGACCGCGCCGCGCATCCCCGCCCAGCCCGGGACGCCACCGAGCTCCGGCAGCCCGTCGGACGGCGACCTCAGCGTCGCCCACGCCGCCAGCGAGACGCTGGAGGACTACACCCTCCGGTTCGCCCCGCGCTCCTACCGCCGCTGGTCCACCGGCGTCGTCGCCGTCTCGGCCCTCGGCGGCATCGCCTACCTCGCCGACTTCGCCATCGGCGCCAACATCGGCATCTCCTACGGCACCACCAACGCGCTGTGGGGCATCGGCGTCTTCGCCGTCGTCGTGCTGGCCACCGGGTTCCCGCTGGCCTACTACGCCGCCCGCTACAACCTCGACCTCGACCTCATCACCCGCGGCGCCGGCTTCGGCTACTACGGGTCGGTGGTCACGAACGTCATCTTCGCGACGTTCACGTTCATCTTCTTCGCCCTCGAGGGCTCGATCATGGCGCAGGGCCTGCAGCTGGGCCTGGGCGTGCCGCTGTGGCTCGGGTACGCCGTCTCCACCGTCATCATCTTCCCGCTGGTGGTCTACGGCATGAAGGTGCTCAGCACCCTCCAGCTGTGGACGACGCCGCTGTGGCTCGTGCTCATGGTCGCCCCGTTCGCCTACCTCCTCATCAGCCACCCCGACTCGGTCGGCGACTTCTTCGCCTACCAGGGCGAGAACGGCGACGGCCGCCCGAGCTTCGGGGCGGTGATGCTGGCAGCGGGCGTGTGCCTCAGCCTCATCGCGCAGATCGCCGAGCAGATCGACTACCTGCGCTTCATGCCGCCCAAGACCGCCGAGAACGGGCGGCGCTGGTGGGCCGCGGTGCTGCTCGCCGGCCCGGGCTGGGTGCTGTTCGGTGCGGCGAAGCAGGTGGTGGGGCTGTTCCTGGCGGTCTACATCCTGGCGTCCGCCACCGACGGTGGCGCCGCCATCGCCAACCAGCCCGTGCACCAGTTCCTCGAGATCTACCGCGACTGGATGCCCGCCTGGGCCGCCCTGGCTCTCGCTGTCGTCCTCGTGGTCATCAGCCAGGTCAAGATCAACGTCACCAACGCCTACTCCGGCTCCCTGGCGTGGACCAACTCCTTCACGCGCCTCACCAAGCGCTACCCGGGACGCCTGGTGTTCGTGGGCGTCAACCTGGCCATCGCGCTCGCGCTGATGGAGCTGAACATGTTCGACGTCCTCAACACGGTCCTGGGGTTCTACGCCAACTGCGGGATCGCGTGGATCGTCGTCGTCGCGGTCGACATCGCGGTGAACAAGCACGTGCTCGGGATCTCGCCGAAGCAGCCGGAGTTCCGCCGCGGGATGCTCTACGACGTCAACCCCGTCGGCTTCGTCTCCATGCTCGCGGCGGCCGGGGTCTCGATCGTCTGCTTCTTCGGCGGCCTCGGAGCCGCGCTGGCCCCCTTCAGCCCGCTGGTGGCCGTCGTGCTGGCCGCGGTGCTGCCGCCCGTGCTGGCCATCGCCACGAAGGGCCGCTACTACCTGCGGCGCACCGACGACGGCCTCGACGCCCCGCTGGTCGACGACGACGGCAACCCGTCCGGCGAGGTCATGACCTGCCACGTCTGCCACCAGGGCTTCGAGCGCCCGGACCTTGCTGCCTGCGCGGCGCACTCCGCCGTCGTCTGCTCGCTGTGCCTGTCCACGGACCGGACCGGGGAGCACGTGCTGCCCGCGGACCCGCCGCTGGCCCGCGCCTGACCCCCGCCCCCCACCCGTCCGTGATCATGGGCGCGACGCCCATGATCACGGACGGGGGCGGGTCACATCTGCTGGACCACGCCGGCGAACGCCGCCACCGCGTCGTCGGGGCCGCTGACCTCCACCTGCGCCGCGCCGCGGCGGCCGGTGGCGTGCAGCACCAGCTCCTCCACCTCACCGGTCACCACCACCTGGCGCTCGCGCCGCACCGCCACCAGCTGCGGCCCGGCCGGTACCACGAGCACCACGCCCACGGGCGAGCGGCGGTAGACCAGCCGCGCCAGCCCCTTGAGGCTGCGCCACAGCGCCTCGCGCTGGCCCGGCCGCAGCTCTTCGGCGCTCGCCGGGTCGGCCGGGTCCCACCCCGGGTCGGCGCGGCGCACGTCCTGCCCGTGCACGTAGAACTCCAGGCCGTTGGCCAGGGCCTCCACGGGCGGCAGCGCCTGCGGCGTCCAGCGCGGCGGCCCGGACCGGAACCGCTCCACCAGCTCGGCGAAGGGCAGCGCCCGCAGCTGGGCCTCCACGGCGTCGGCGTGGCCGGCGGCGCGGGCCAGCGCGGGGAGGCGGTCGCCGAGCCGCTCGCCCAGCTGGCGCGCCACGAACGCGTCGGGCCGTCCGTCGCGCACCACGAGGTGCACGGCCAGCTCGCGCGCGTCCCACCCGGCGCACAGGGTCGGGGCGCCGGGGCCGGCGGCGGTGAGCAGGTCGGCGAGGCGAGCGCGGTCGGGTCCGGTCACGCCGCACATCCTTCCGCGCGCCGCGTCGCGGGGCAGCGCGGGAGCGGCTGTCGGTGCCTCGTGTTTCGATACACCAGGTGAGTTCCCTGTGAGACCCAGCGGCACGTTCCTGCCCGGCCTGGCCGTCCTCGCGCGCGGCGCCCGCGAGGAGCCGCGCCTGTTCGCGTGGGCGGTGTTCGGCAGCGTCGTCTACGGCGTCGGCACGGCCGGCAGCGGCTGGATGGTCGGCCGCGTCACCGAGGACGTGGTCGTCCCCGCCCTCACCCCCGGCTCGGGGGCGCGGGTCACCACGGGGGACGTGTGGCTGGCCGGCGCCACGCTGCTGGCCATCACGCTGGTCACGGTGGGGGGTGTGCTCCTGCGGCGCATCTTCGCCGGCGCCACCATGTACGGCCTGCAGGCGCGCTACCGCCGCGCGCTCGCCCGCCGCTACCTCGACCTCCCGCTGAGCTGGCACCACTCCCACCCCGCGGGCCGCCTGCTCGCCACCGCCGCCTCCGACGTCGAGGCGACCTGGCAGGCCATGGCCGTGCTCCCGTTCGCGCTCGGCGTCGTCGTCCTCATCGGGGTGGCGGGGGCGGCCATGGTCGCCGCGGACCCGGTGCTGGGCGGCATCGGGCTGGTCGTGGTGCCCGCCCTCGTGGTGGCCAACGCCGCGTACTCGCGGGCCATGTCGCCGAAGGTGCGCCGCGTGCAGCGCCTGCGCGGAGAGGTCTCCGCCGTCGCTCACGAGAGCTTCGAGGGCGCGCTCGTGGTGAAGACCCTCGGCCTGGCCGACGGCGAGGTGGAGCGCTTCGCGACCGAGGCCGGGCGCCTGCGGGACGCGAACGTGGCCGCCGGGCGCACCCGCGGCGCCTTCGACCCCGTCATCGAGGCGCTGCCGCAGCTCGGCACGCTGCTCGTCCTGGCCGTGGGCGCGGCTCGGGCCGCGGGCGGCTCCGCGGACGTCGGCGACATCGTCCAGGTCGCGTACATGCTGAGCCTGCTCGCGTTCCCGGTGCGGGCCATCGGCTGGACCCTCGCCGAGCTGCCGCGCACCGTCGCCGGCGACGCGCGCCTGCAGGGGGTGCTGCGCGAGGACGCCACCACGCCGTGGGGCACGCTGCACCCGGAGCGCTCCGCGGCCCCGGCCGCCCCCGCCACGCAGGGCCTGGAGCACCACCACCCCGTGCCCGTCCCCGACCCCGCCGACTCCGAGGACGACCACGACGACGACGGGCGCGGCCGCACGCCGGCCGCTGCGCCCGCTGCACCCGCCACCCGTGCTCCTCGCGCCCCCCGGGCGCCCCGGCCCGTGCTGTCAGGGGTCGACCTCGAGCTGACGGCCGGCACCACGACGGCGCTGGTCGGCGGCACCGGGTCGGGCAAGTCCACGCTGGCGGGGCTGCTGGTGCGGCTGGTCGACCCGACGTCGGGCCAGGTGCTGCTCGACGGCGTCGACGTGCGCGAGCTCGCCGAGGGGGAGCTGGCGGGCGTGGCGGCCCTGGTGCCGCAGTCCACGTTCGTCTTCGACGACACCGTGCGCGGCAACGTGGCCCTCGGCCTGGGGGTCACCGACGACGACGTGTGGGCCGCGCTGCGCCTGGCCCGGGCCGAGGGCTTCGTCGCGGCCCTGCCCGACGGGCTCGACACGCGCGTGGGGGAGCGCGGCGCGTCGCTGTCCGGTGGCCAGCGCCAGCGGCTCGCGCTGGCGCGGGCTCTGGTGCGCCGGCCCCGCCTGCTCGTGCTGGACGACGCCACCTCCGCCCTCGACCCCGCCGTCGAGCGCGCCGTGCTCGACGGGCTCGGCGCCTCCTTCGACGGCGAGCAGGGCACCACCGTGGTGGTGGTCGCCTCCCGGCCGGCGACCATCGCCCTGGCCGACGAGGTGGTGCACCTCGAGCGCGGCCGCGTGGTGGACCGGGGCACGGCCGCCGACCTGCTGGAGCGGGACGAGGGCTACCGCGAGCTGGTCTCGGCGTACGCCCGGGCGGCCCGGGAGCGGGCCGCCGCCAGCAGCCCGAGCAGCGAGGGGAGCGTCGCGTGAGCACCACCGCCGTCCCCCGTCCGGCCACCTCGGCCCCTGTGGCCCCCGCGCCGAAGCCGCAGGGGGTGGTGGCCCGCGCCCGGGAGCTGGCCCCGGAGGTCGCGCAGGGCCTCGGCCTCACCCTCGTGTTCGCGAGCATCACCACGCTGGGGCGCATCGTCGTCCCGGTCGCCGTGCAGCAGACCATCGACACGGGCCTGCGGGCCCCGGGCGGGGTGGACGCCGGGCGCGTCGCGCTCGTCGCGTCAGCGGCCGCCGTCGTCGTCCTGCTCACGATGGGGACGTCGTGGCTGGTGAACTACCGGCTCTTCCGCGCCACCGAGGCGGGTCTGGCGAGCCTGCGGACGCGGGCGTTCGCGCACGTGCACCGCCTGGCGGTGCTGACCCAGAGCGGTGAGCGGCGCGGGTCGCTGGTCAGCCGCGTCACCTCCGACGTCGACACCATCTCCACCTTCCTGCAGACCGGCATGGTGGTGCTGGTGCTGGCCGTCGGGCAGCTGCTGCTGGCCACGGTGCTGATGTTCGTCTACTCCTGGCAGCTGGCGCTGCTGGTGCTGGCCTGCTTCGTGCCGGTGCTGGCGTTCCGGGGCCGGCTGCAGCGCCCGGTGACGCGGGCCTACCAGCAGGTGCGGCTGCGGATGGGCGAGCTGCTCGGCGCACTGTCGGAGACGGTGGTCGGCGCCGACGTCATCCGCGCCCACGCCGCCTCCGAGCGCAGCTGGCGCTCGGTCGACGCCGCCGTCGAGGCCCACCGCTCCCAGGCGGTGCGGGCCCAGGTGGCCACCGCCTCCACGTTCTCCGTGGGCGTCTTCGTCTCCGGGCTCGTGCTGGCGCTCGTCGTGGTCGCGGGGACCCTGCTGGGGGTCGACGGCGACATCACCCTCGGGCGGCTGCTGGCCTTCCTGTTCATCATCGGGCTGTTCGTCATGCCGGTGCAGGCCGCCACCGAGGTGCTCAACGAGCTGCAGAACGCCCTGGCCGGGTGGCACCGGGTGGTGGAGCTCATCGACACGTCCGTGGTGGTGCCCGACCCGTCACCGGCCGAGGCCGCAGCGCTGCCCGCCGGGCCCGTCGAGGTGCGCCTGGAGGGGGTCGGGTACACCTACCCCGGCACCACCGCGCGGGTGCTGGCCGACGTCGACCTCGTGCTGCCCGCCGGCTCGCGCATCGCGGTGGTCGGGGAGACGGGGTCCGGCAAGACGACGCTGGCGCGGCTGGTCACACGCCTCGTGGACCCCGACGCCGGTCGCGTGCTGCTCTCCGGCGTCGACGCGCGCCGGGTGCCCGAGGCGTCGCTGCACCGCCGGGTGGTCGCCGTGCCGCAGGAGGGGTTCCTCTTCGACACCAGCGTCGGCGAGAACATCCGGCTCGGCCGTCCCGGCGCCACCGACGCCGACGCGCTCGAGGCGCTGGCCGAGCTGGGCCTGCAGCGGTGGCTGGAGCAGCTGCCCGACGGGCTCGACACCCCGGTCGGCCAGCGCGGTGAGCGGCTCAGCGCGGGGGAGCGCCAGCTCGTGGCGCTCGCACGGGCGCACCTGGCCGACCCAGACCTGCTGGTCCTCGACGAGGCGACCTCCTCGGTGGACCCGGCCACCGAGGTGCGGCTGCAGCGGGCGCTGGAGCACGTGCTCAGCGGGCGCACGTCGGTGGCGATCGCGCACCGGCTGTCCACGGCCGAGGCGGCGGACGCGGTGGTGGTCGTCGACGCCGGTCGGGTGGTGGAGGTGGGGCCGGCGTCCGAGCTGGCGCACGCCGGGGGCCCGTACTCGCGCCTGCACGCGGCCTGGACCGCGCAGCACGTCTGACCCGCCCACCCGGAACCGCAGCCGAGCGCTGGCTGCGGTTCCGGGGCTGGCGGTCAGGCGGGGCGCTGGTAGGGAGCGCTGGCCGCGGTGAGGGCCGGGTCGGAGGCGACGACGCCGCCGAGCAGGTCGTCGATCTTCGTCATGACCTCGGCGGGCAGGCGCACGCCCGAGGCCTTGACGTTGTCGGTGACCTGCTCCGGCCGGGACGCGCCGATGATCGCCGCGGCCACGTTGTCGTTCTGGAGCACCCACGCCACCGCGAGGGCCGCCATCGACAGGCCGAGGTCGGCGGCCACCGGCTTGAGCTCCTGGACGGCGGCGAGCACGTCGTCGCGCATCCACCGGGAGATCATCTGCGCGCCGCCCTTGTCGTCCGTCGCGCGGCTCCCCGCCGGCGGCTGCTGGCCGGGCAGGTACTTGCCCGTGAGCACGCCCTGCGCCACGGGGGAGAAGACGATCTGCGACAGCCCCAGCTCCCGCGAGGTCGGCACGACCTGCCCCTCGATGACGCGGTACAGCGCCGAGTACTGCGGCTGGTTCGAGACCAGGCGGAAGCCCGCCTGGGTGGCGAGCGCCTGGCCGGCGCGGATCTGGTCCGCGGTCCACTCCGAGACGCCGATGTAGAGGGCCTTGCCAGCGGCCACCACGTCCGCGAAGGCCGAGATGGTCTCCTCCAGCGGCGTCTCGTGGTCGTACCGGTGGGCCTGGTAGAGGTCCACGTAGTCCATGCCGAGCCGCTCGAGGCTGTTGTCGATGCCCTCGAGGACGTGCTTGCGCGACAGGCCGACGTCGTTCTTCCCCTTCGGGCCGACCGGCCAGTACACCTTGGTGAAGACCTCGAGGGACTCGCGCCGCTCGCCCTTGAGCGCCTCACCGAGGACCACCTCGGCGGCGCCGTTGGCGTACACGTCGGCGGTGTCGAAGGTCGAGATGCCCGCGTCGAGCGCGGCGCGCACGCACTGCGTGGCGACGTCGTTCTCGACCTGCGAGCCGTGGGTCAGCCAGTTGCCGTAGGTGATCTCCGAGATCTTGAGACCGCTGCGTCCGAGCTTCCTGAACTCCATGCCCCCATCCAACCGCGTCGGCGGCAGCGGCGCCCACCCAGTCTGATGTCAGACCCCGGCCGGCCGCCGGCAGGGTCCGCGGGCCGCCTCCTGTCAGCCGCGCTCGGCCGTCGCGACGCGGCAGCTGCCCGCGGTCCCGGGGGCGACGCTGCCCGTGGCGACCACCTGCACGCTCTGGCCCGGCTCCACGGGCGGCTCCCCCGCCGAGAGCAGGAGGCCCCGTGACCCACCCGAGGCGTCGAGCACCTCGACGTAGACCGAGTACCGCGCAGCGCGGTCGGTCGAGTTGTGGACGGTGAGGTACGCCGCCTCGTCGTCCCGCGACGGCACGCACCTGTCGATCCGCACGTCCTGCTCCGCGGGCCGTTCTGGTCCGGCGGCCGCAGCGGCCTCCCGGCCCTCCCGGTGGTCGGCGGCCGCGGACCGCAGGAGCAGCGGCACGACGGCCAGGACCCCCACCGCAGCGAGCAGTCCCAGCGCCACCGCGCTCAGGCCGGCCCCGCGCCCTCCGGCGCCTCGGCGCGCCACCTGCAGCACGCGTGCTCCGAAGAGGACGGCGGCCACCCCCGCGAGCAGGCCCAGCACGCGCAGGGGGAGGACGACGCCGAGGAGGAGGTACCCCGCACCCGGTGCGAGCACGGCCACCACCAGCGCGAGCGCGATGACCGCGCCGAGCACGCCGAGGGCCACGGCGGGTCCTGCCGGACCGCGGCGGGGCGCGGGATCGCTGGTCACAGGCGTGATCGTGACAGAGCCACGGGCAGCGCCGCCAGGAGCGCGTCGACGTCGGCGTCGGTGGAGCTCCACCCCAGCGTGGCGCGCACGGCGCTGCGGGCGGCACCGGCCGGGCCGCCGTCCAGCCCCATCGCCACCAGCACGTGCGAGGCGTCGTCGCTGTCCGCCGAGCACGCCGACCCCGACGAGCAGGCCACCCCCGCCAGGTCCAGCTCGGCCAGCACCACCTCTCCCGACAGCCCCGGCAGCACGAACGACGCGTGCCCCGGCAGGCGCCCCGCACCGGGCGCGGCGCCCGTCAGCGCCACCTCGACGCCCGCGGCGGCGCCCGCGGCCAGCACCCCGGCCACCAGCCGGTCGCGCAGCGCCGCCAGCCGCACCACCTCGTGCTCGCGCCGCGCCGCCGCCCCCGCCAGCGCCGTCGCGAGCCCCACCGCGGACGCCACGTCCACCGTGCCCGAGCGCCGCCCGCGCTCCTGGCCGCCGCCCAGGGCCACTGGCTCCAGCGGCGTCCCCGACCGCACGGCCAGCAGCCCCGACCCGCGCAGCCCGCCCAGCTTGTGCGCCGACACGCTCACCGCCGCCACACCCCCGCGCGCGGACCCCAGGGCCCACAGCTCGCGCAGGTCCAGCACCCCGGCGCTCTGGACGGCGTCCACGTGCAGCGCCACCCCGCGCTCGGCGCACAGCGCGGCCGCCCCGCCGGGCCCGGCGATCGGCTGCACGGTGCCGACCTCGTTGTTCGCGTGCATGACGGAGACCAGCGCCGTCCGCTCGGTCACCACCCGGTCCAGCTGCGCGAGGTCGAGGCGGCCCTCGGCGTCGACCCCGACGACGTCGACCCGCCACCCGCGCCGCTCCAGCTCGCGCGCCGGCTCCAGCACCGCGGAGTGCTCGACGGCGGTGGTGACGAGGTGCCGCTCGCGCCCGCGCGCCGCCACCACCGCGGGGGCGATCCCCAGCACGGCCAGCCCGTCGGACTCGGTCCCCCCCGAGGTGAAGACCACCTCACCCGGCCGGCACCCGAGGGCCGAGGCGGCGGTCGCGCGCGCACGCTCCAGCCCCTCCTTCGCCTGCTGGCCGGGGGTGTGCACGGATGCCGGGTTGGCCGTGACCTGCACGAGGTAGGGCCAGACGGCCTCCAGCACCTCCCGCGTGGGCGGGGAGGTGGCGGCGTGGTCGAGGTAGTGCGTCATCGCGGAGGTCCCCTGCGCCGGCCGCGGTCAGCCCGTGCGGGTGCGGACGGGCGCCACCGCGGCGTCGTCCCCGACGTCCAGCCCCACGTCCAGCGCCGCTGACGCCTGCGTGAGCCCGCCCACCGAGACGAGGTCCACCCCGGTCGCGGCGATCGCGCCGATCGTCTCCCGCCGCACGCCGCCGCTGGCCTCGACGAGCACCCGCCCGCCGTGGGCGCGCTCGTGCTCGCGCACGGCGGCCACGCCCGTGCGCAGGTCGTCCAGGGTGAAGTTGTCGAGCAGGACACCGTCCACGCCGGCCGCCAGCACCGCGGGCAGCTGGTCGAGCCTGTCGACCTCCACCTCCACGAACGTGGTGTGCGGCACCCGGGCCCGCACGGCCGCGAGCGCCGCGGTGACGTCACCGCCGACGAGGGCGAGGTGGTTGTCCTTGACGAGCACTGCGTCGGACAGCGACCACCGGTGGTTGCTCCCGCCGCCGCAGCGGACGGCGTGCCGCTCCAGCGCGCGCAGGCCCGGGGTGGTCTTGCGGGTGTCGACCACCCGGGCGCTGCCGCCGGCTGCGGCGACCAGCGCCACGTGCTCGGCCGTGGCCGTCGCGATCCCCGACAGGTGCTGCACGAGGTTGAGCGCGACGCGCTCGGCGCGCAGCACCGCCAGCGCGCTGCCGTGCGCCCGGGCGAGCACCTGCCCCGGGGCGAGGCGGTCACCGTCAGCAGCCAGGACCTCGACGACGACGGCACCAGGCCCGTCCTGCGGGACGCCCACCAGGCGGGAGGCCTGCGCGAGCGACTCGGCGAAGGCCCCGATTCCGGCGAGCACGCCGTCCTGGCGAGCGCGCAGCACGGCCGTGGTGGCGGTGGAGGCGTCCAGCAGCGACTCGCTGGTGACGTCGCCCCAGGGCGCGTCCTCGGCGAGGGCCCGGGCGACCACGTCGGCCAGCTGCCCGGTGACCGACCCGGCGACCGACCCGGCGACCGACCCGGTCATGCGGCACCGCCGGCGGTGGCGCGCAGCAGCACGTGGCGCGCGGGCTCGCACCGGCTGGGGTGGTCGGTGCGGGCGTGGGCGCCGCGGCTCTCCTCGCGGGCCAGCGCACCTGCGGCGAGCAGGGCGGCGACGTCGGTGAGCGCCCGGACCTCGAGGTCGGCGACGTCGGCGGCGTCGGTGGTGCGCTGGTGGGGCACCGCACCGGCGAGGGTCTTGGTGAGCAGCTCCAGGCCGGCGCGGTCGCGCAGCAGCCCGGCGTGCTCCCACACCAGCTCCCGCAGCTCCGCGCGGGGGAGCACCCCCGCGGGCAGCTCGACGTCGAGGGGCACGGCGCCGCCGTCGGAGGCGCCGTCGACGACGCCGTCGGAGGCGCTGTGCCCGGTGATCGCGGCCGCCGCGCGCGCCCCGAAGACCGCGCCCTCCAGCAGCGAGTTCGAGGCCAGGCGGTTCGCGCCGTGGACGCCGGTCGAGGCGACCTCGCCGACCGCCCACAGGCCGTGCAGCGTGGTGCGCCCGTCGAGGTCGGTCAGCACACCGCCCATCGCGTAGTGCGCGGCCGGTGTGACGGGCACGGGCTCGCGCGTCCAGTCCAGCCCGGCGGCGCGCGTCAGGGCGTCGATGCCGGGGAAGCGGGCGCTCAGGCCTGCGATCCCGGTGGCGTCGAGGAGGACCGGAGCCCCGCCCTGGGCGGCCATCGCGGCGGCGCAGGCGCGGGCGACCACGTCGCGCGGGGCCAGCTCGTCGGTGAACCGGCGGCCGGTGGCGTCGAGCAGCACCGCGCCCTCACCGCGCACGGCCTCGGAGACCAGGAAGGCGCGGCCGTCGGGACCCGCCCCGGCCGTCGGGTGGAACTGGACCATCTCGACGTCGCGGGCCACCGCCCCGGCGCGCACGGCGGCCGCGAGGCCGTCACCGGTGGCGACCGCGGGCGTGGTGGTGTGCGCGTGGACCTGGGCGTACCCACCGGTCGCGAGGACCACGGCGCGGGCGCTGACCAGCACGTCCTCGCCGCCGGGGCCGCGCAGGCGCGCTCCCGTGACGGGGGTCCCCGGGCCGGCCGGGGTGACCAGCGCCACGAGGGAGGTCCGCTCGAGCAGCGCGGCGCGGGAGGCCCTCACCGCGGCGCCCAGGGCCGCGGCGACGTGGGCGCCGGTGGTGTCGCCTCCGGCGTGGACGATGCGGGGCCGGGAGTGGGCGGCCTCGAGGCCCCTCGCGCGGGTGCCGTCGACGCGGCGGTCGAGCACCAGGCCGCGCCGCTCCAGGGCGGTGACGGCGTCCGCGCCGGCAGCGCACAGCACGGCGACGGCGTCCGCCGTGCAGAGGCCGTCGCCCGCGGCGAGCGTGTCGGCCACGTGCAGGGAGACAGCATCGGCGCTGCCGGCGCGCTCGGCGCCGGCCGGCTGGTCGTCGGTGAGCACCGCGGCGATGCCGCCCTGCGCCCACGCGGTCGCGCCGTCGCCGAGCGCCGCCTTCGTCGCCACGGCCACGCGGGCTCCGGGGGCCAGGCGCAGCACCTCGAGCGCCGTCGTCAGCCCGGCGATGCCGGACCCGACCACGAGCACGTCCACGGCGAGCCGCTCCACCGGGACCGCTGGCGCGCCCGTCGTCGTCGGGCTGGTCACGGGACGACCGCCAGCATCCGCTCCAGCGCGGTCCGGGCGTGGGCGGCGGCGTCGTCGTCGACCACGACGCGGTTGACCACCGGGCCCAGCTCGGCCTCGGGCACCCCCGCGGCCCTCGCGCGCTCCCGCTCGACGAGCGACTCCAGCACCCACGCCAGGTAGCCGGGGTGGATCCGGTACATCGTCGAGCAGGGGCAGATCACCGGGTCGAGGCAGGTGATGGTCTTGTCGGGGTGGGCGTCGGCGAGGCGGCGCACGAGGTTGATCTCGGTGCCGATCGCCAGGCTCGTCCCGGCCGGCGCCGCCTCCACCGCCTTGATGATGAACTCCGTCGAGCCGGCCTGGTCGGCGGCGTCGACCACGGCCTGCGGGCACTCGGGGTGCACCACCACGTGCACGGACGGGTCGGCGGCGCGGGCGGCGTCGATCTGGGCGGTGGTGAAGCGCTGGTGCACCGAGCACCAGCCGCGCCACAGGAGGACGCGGGCGTCCACGAGCGCGGCGGCGCTGTTGCCGCCCAGCGGCTTGCGCGGGTCCCACAGCGGCATGAGGTCCGCGGGGACCCCCATTCCCGCGGCGGTGTTGCGGCCCAGGTGCTGGTCGGGCACGAAGAGCACCCGGCGACCGCGCGCGAAGGCCCACTCCAGCACGGCGGTGGCGTTGGAGGAGGTGCAGACGATGCCGCCGTGCTCCCCGCAGAACGCCTTGATGGCGGCGGAGGAGTTCATGTAGGTGACCGGCACGACCTCGACCAGCCCGTCGTCGCCGGGTCCGTCAGCGGGGACGTCGAGGGGGCGGCCGATCGCGGCCTCGAGCTGGTCCCAGCAGTCCTGCACGGCGTCGAGGTCGGCCATGTCCGCCATCGAGCAGCCCGCGGCGAGGTTGGGCAGCACCACGGCCTGGTCGGGCCGGGTCAGCAGGTCGGCGGTCTCGGCCATGAAGTGCACGCCGCAGAAGACGACGTACCTCGCCTCCGGCCGCTCCAGGCTGCGCCGGGCCAGGAGGAAGGAGTCCCCCGTGACGTCCGCGTGCGCGATGACCTCGTCGCGCTGGTAGTGGTGCCCCAGGACGACGACGGCGCTGCCGAGCTCGGCCTTGGCGGCGCGGATCCGCTCGTGGACCTCGTCGGCCTCCATGCGGCGGTAGCGCTCGGGGATCTGCTCCTGCACGGGCGTGTGCGGCGGCGCGGTGTCCACCACGGAGGCGCCCGGGCCGTACTCCGGCGCGGGGGCGGGCAGGCCGGGGAGGGCGTCCAGGGCGAACGGCTCGGCGGCGAGCCGGGCGTCGCAGGAGCTCACGGGCGCGCTGGCGGGCGCGGTGCTGCCGGGCGCGGTGCGGCCGAGGGTGACGGCGACGGAGACCATGTTCTCTGTTCCTCCGGACGGGACGGCTTCAGCCGAGCTCGGGACGGGACTGCCAGGGCGGGTAGCCGCCGGTCGCCCCTCCGGGGGGCAGCACGGCGCGGTAGAGGCGGGCGGGGCGGTGGGCGGCCCCGGCCCGGACCTCGTCGGTGGCCTCCACGGCTCCGGAGGCGGCCACGGACCGGCGGAAGTTGGCGGGGTCGAGGCTCTTGCCGAGCACGGCCTCGTGCACGCCGCGCAGCTCGGCGAGGGTGAACACCTCGGCGAGGAAGTGCTGGGCGATGGCGGCGTAGCCGACCTTGGTCCGCAGCCGCCACAGCGCGTAGTCGACGATCTCGGCGTGGTCGAAGGCCAGCTCGCCGACGGTGTCGGGGAGCCGGTCCGCCGGGGCCCAGCGCACGTTCTCGCCCACCTCGACGGCGGCGGCCTCGGGGGCGCGGACCAGGGCGGTGTAGACCACCGAGACCACCCGCCCGGTGGGGGAGCGGTGCGGCGCGCCGAAGGTGTAGAGCTGCTCGAGGTAGCTGGGGCGCAGGCCCGTCGTCTCGGCGAGGGTGCGGCGGGCGGCGGAGCTGAGCCGCTCGTCGGGGGTCACCCAGCCGCCGGGCAGCGCCCACCGCCCGTCGAAGGGCTCACGGGTGCGCCGGACCAGCGGCAGGTGCAGCTGGAGGGTCTCGTCCCCGCAGCCCGCGGCGGTGCCGGGCAGCAGGGCGAGGATCACCGTGGAGACGGCGAGGTCGAGCGACGCGCCCACCTGCGCACCCCCGCTCCTCGTGCCGCCGGCAGGGGGCCGGCGCGCTGCCTGGTCGTTCAGGTCAGCGCGACACTAACACCACTTCGGGTCACCCCGACAAGAACACCCCTCCGTGATCATGGGCGTCGTGCGCACCACCAGCCGTGATCATGGGCGTTCTGCGCAGCGCCCTGCGCCAGGCCCGCGACCACTCGGCCCCCGTCACGGGCGGACGGCGCCCACCGGCACGAGGAGCTCGGCCCTGATGGCCCCACCGGTCAGCTCGCGCACGCGGTCCAGGAAGGCGGCGGTCGCGGGGCGGGCCTCGTGCGCGGCGTGGCCGCCCTCGGCGTACTCCTCGAAGAACACGCGGGCCAGCGGCTCGCCCTCCACCGCGTGGACGACGTAGGTGAGCGTGCCCGGCTCGTCGGCGGCGAACCCCGGCAGCACGTCCGCCACCAGCGCGTCGAACGCCGCCAGCGCCGCGGCGTCCGGCAGGTCGAAGCGCACGGCGATCGAGCGTGCCGGGGCCGCGGCGGCGTCCCGCCGCAGGGCGTCGCGGAGCACCCCCGCGTGGTCGAAGGCCAGCTGGCCGCGGCCGCCGCCGTCGTCGTCCTGGTCCGGGCCGCCGAGCACCTCGCGCAGGGGCACCCACGAGGCCTCCGCGGCGTCGTCCCCACCGACCACCTCGGCCGGCGCGTCCGCCTCGGGCAGGCGCACCCACCACGCGCTGCTGACCACCCGGCCCCGGGGGTCGCGCCCCGGGGCGCCGTAGAGCCCCAGCTCGCGCAGGGCGACGTCGGCCAGGTCCAGGCCGGTCTCCTCGGCCAGCTCGCGCAGCGCGGCGACCTGCGGGTCCTCGTCGGGGTCGACGAAGCCGCCCGGCAGCGCCCAGCGGCCCGCGAACGGCTGGGACCCGCGCCGCACCAGCAGCACCCGGTCGACGCCGCCGGAGCGGTGGAGCGCCACGACGTCGGCGGTCAGGGCGGCGTTGGGGCGGGCTGCCGGCAGCCCGCCCTGGTCTGCTCGGTCGTCCACACCGCCACCCTGGCACCGGTGCGGTGGGGCGGCGCGCTGGCGCGAACGGGTGGTCCGCCCTCCCGGCCCTCGCGCAGAGTGACTGCACCTGAGCAGGATGTCACCAGTCGTCCGTGCGGGCGGCGCACCAGCAGGAGGAGGACGGCGGTGCTCTGGATCACCCGTGAGCAGGTGCTCGCCGGCCGGCGCAGCACGGCCTGGTACCAGCTCGACGCCCTGGCCCGCAGCCGTGACGCCGCCACCCGCCTGCGCGTGGCCAAGAACCCCTCCGCGCAGACGGACGCCCTCTGGGTGCTCAGCCGCGACGACGACGCCGAGGTCCGCGAGCAGGTGGCGCGCCGCACCGACGCGCCCAAGAAGCTGCTGTCCAAGCTCAGCCAGGACTCCAGCTCCGACGTGCGCGCCGCCGTGGCCCGCAACGAGACCACCAGCGCCGAGGTGCTGCGCTCCATGGCCGAGGACCCCCACCACGGCGTCCGCTTCGCCGTGCAGGCCAGCCAGCGCCAGCGCCGCCGCGCGGCCGACGAGCGCGCCGAGGCCGTCACCGAGCGCGAGGCGGAGCTCGACGAGCAGGACGACGAGCGGGGCAGGGGCGCCGCCGCGGCGCAGCCCCTGGCCGCGACCGCCTGAGCGACCGCCTGAGCGACCGCCTGGCTGACCGGCTGGCCGACCGGCTGGCCGACCGGCTGGCCGACCGCCCGCAGCCCAGCCCGGCGCGGCGCACCGGACTGGGATGATGTGCGGCGTGAGCAGCGCCACCACCGGTGAGACCACCGGCTCCCCGCTCGACCCCGCCCTCGCCGGGCTCCTGAAGCGCGACGCCGCCGGCCTCGTGGCCGCCGTCGTGCAGGCGCACGACACCCGCGAGGTGCTCATGGTCGGCTGGATGGACGACGAGGCGCTGCACCGCACCCTCACCACGGGCCGCACCTGGTTCTGGAGCCGCAGCCGCTCGGAGTACTGGCGCAAGGGGGACAGCTCCGGCGCCGTGCAGCGCGTGCGCACCGTCAGCCTCGACTGCGACGGCGACGCCCTGCTCGTCACGGTCGACCAGACCGGCGGTGCGTGCCACACCGGCGACCGCACCTGCTTCGACGCCCGCCCGCTGCTCGAGGAGCCGGCCCCGTGACCACCGCCCAGACCCCGACGACCACGACGACGACGGACCCCGCGGCCGGGGGTGGCGCCGCTGCGCCGGCGCCCGACCTCAGCATCGGCACCACCTGGCCCGACCTGCCGACCTTCCGCGCGCTGGCGCGCGACCGCCGCGTCATCCCCGTGGTGCGACGCCTGCTGGCGGACGCGGAGACCCCGGTCGGCGTCTACCGCAAGCTCGCGGGGGAGGCGACGGGCACGTTCCTGCTCGAGTCCGCCGACCACGGCGGCGTCTGGTCGCGCTACTCCATCGTCGGCGCGCGCTCGGCGGCCGTGCTCACCGAGCGCGACGGCCAGGCGCACTGGCTCGGCACCCCGCCGGCGGGGGTGCCCCTCGACGGCGACCCGCTGGTGGCGGTCCGCGAGACCCTCGCGGCCCTGCGCACACCGCGCCTGCCGGGCCTGCCGCCGCTGACCGGCGGGCTCGTCGGCGTCCTCGGCTGGGACGTGGTGCGCCGCTGGGAGAAGCTCCCCAGCCCGCCGCGCTCCCAGGGCACCGAGCCCCCGGAGCTCGCGCTGTGCCTGGCCACCGACCTCGCCGTGGTCGACCACGTCGACTCCTCGGTGCTGCTCGTGGCCAACGCCGTCAACCTCGACGGCACCGACCAGCGCGTCGACGAGGCCTGGGCGGACGCCGTGGCCCGCCTCGACGCGATGGCCGGCAGGCTCGCCGAGCCGGCGCCGTCCACCGTCTCCACCCTCGACCCGGCGGTGGCCTCGGCGGCGGCCGCCGCCCAGCCCCGGCGCACCTCCACCGCCGGCGAGTACGAGGCGGCGGTGGAGGCGGCCAAGGCGGCCATCCGTGACGGCGAGGTGTTCCAGGTGGTGCCCTCGCAGACGTTCGAGGTGGACTGCCCGGCCGACGCCCTCGACGTCTACCGCGCGCTGCGGGCCACCAACCCCAGCCCGTACATGTACCTGTTCCGCTTCGCCGACCCCGACGGCGGTCGCTACGACGTGGTGGGCTCCAGCCCGGAGTCGCTGGTCAAGGTCGCCGACGGGCGCGCCATGACCCACCCGATCGCCGGGACCCGTCCGCGCGGGGCCACGCCCGAGCAGGACGCGGCGCTCGCCGCGGACCTGCTCGCGGACGCCAAGGAGCGCGCCGAGCACCTCATGCTCGTGGACCTCGCCCGCAACGACCTCGCCCGCGTCTGCCGCCCGGGCACCGTCGAGGTGGTCGAGTTCATGGAGGTCTGGCGCTACAGCCACGTCATGCACCTGGTGAGCACCGTCACCGGCGACGTGCGCGAGGGGCGGACGGCGTTCGACGTGCTGCAGTCGACGTTCCCCGCCGGCACGCTCTCCGGGGCGCCCAAGCCGCGCGCGCTGGCCCTCATCGACTCCCTCGAGCCGGTCCGGCGCGGCCTGTACGGCGGCACGGCCGGCTACTTCGACGTGGCGGGGGACCTGGACATGGCCATCACCATCCGCAGCGCCGTCCTGCGCGACGGCGTCGCGCGCGTGCAGGCCGGTGCGGGCGTGGTGGCCGACTCGGTGCCCGCCAGCGAGGAGGCCGAGACCCGCGCGAAGGCGGCCGCGGTGCTCGCCGCCGTCGCCCGCGCGGGCGCGCTGCGGCCGCTGTCCGGTGCCTGAGCCGGGCGCGCCGGCCCCGCGGCCCCGGCGCCGGCTGCGGGGCCGGGCGCCCGTCGTCCTGCTGGGCCTCGTGGCCGGCGGGCTCCTGCTGGCCGTCAGCACCCAGCCGTGGGTGCTCGCAGCGCTGCCGGTGGGACCCGGGGGCAGCGCCCCGGACCTGCCCGTGGCCGGACGCACCGCCGCGGCGGCGGTGCCGGCCGTGGGCGTGGTGGCGGTGGCGGGCTCGCTGGCCCTGTCCACCCTGCGCGGCGCCGGCCGCGTCGCCGCCGGTGCGCTGCTGGTGCTGGCCGGCCTGGCGGCCGGGGCCGGCGCGGTCGCCCTGCTCGTGGACCCGGTCGGTGCCGCGGTGGCGGCAGCGCGGACCGCCACCGGTGTCGGGGAGGTCGACGGCGCGCGGACCACCGCCTGGCCGCTGGTGGCCCTGCTGCCGGCGCTGGGTGTCGCCGCGTCCGGCGTGCTCGCCCTGGTGGCGGGTCGCTCGTGGGGGACCTCCGAGCGCTTCGAGGCGCCGACCGCCGCCGGCCCCGCCGGCGCTGGGGGTGCCGGCGCCGCTGGGGGTGCGCCCGGCCCTGCGGCCCGCCCCGCCGCCCCCAGCCGGGCGGGCTTGTGGGACGGGCTCAGCCGCGGCGAGGACCCCACCGACGGACCCGCCGACGGGTCGTCCGACGCGCCGCCGCGGGACCGGGCAGAATGAGCCGCGACGTCCCGGACCGGAGCCGCAGCCAGGTGGCGCAGGGCCCGCCCGCAGCACGAGGAGCGAGATGAGCACCGACGCCGACAGCAACCCGATCGTGCAGGCACGCCGCGAGGAGGTCGAGCAGCACATCGACCACGGCCACTCGGTGGCCGGCTGGGCGGGCGCCGGGCTGGGGCTGCTCGGCTCCGGCATCGCCTCCGTCGCCGTCGTCCTCGCGATGGTGTGGCTCTTCTGGGTCGGGATCGTCGTCATGCTGCTCGGCCTGCCCGTCGGCTGGGCGCTCAGCCGCGCCGGCAAGGGCCAGAAGCAGCACCCGCAGCAGCACGGCTCGCCGACGCCCGTGCGCTGACCCCAGCTCACGACGCCGAGGGCCCGGTCACCAGCAGCCGCTGGTGACCGGGCCCTCGTCGTGCCGGCCGGAGCCTGGGCCCCGAGCGGTCAGTTCGTGGCGCCCTGGGCGCCGAGGCCGTTCTCGATGCACGTCTGGTAGCCGGCCTGGTCGCCGTTCTGCAGGTAGGTGGCGCAGTCGGAGACCTTGGACCCGAGGAACACGAGCCCGATGAGCACGACGATCCCCAGGACCACGCTGATGAGGCCCAGGACGATGCCGGTGATGGCGGCGCCCCGGTTGGTCGCCTCGCCGCGCTTGACCCGGCGCACCCCGATGAACCCCAGGATGACGGCGACGAGCCCGAGCAGTCCGCCGAGGCCGAAGACGAGGATGCCGACGAGCCCGAGGATGCCGAGGATGAGCGCCGCCAGGCCCACGCCGTTCTTGGGCGCCGGGCGGTCGTAGCCGCCCTGGCCGGCGTAGGCGGGGTAGCCGCCCTGGGCGGGCGGGGCGTCCTGGTAGGGCGCGGGCTGCTGGTAGCCCTGCTGGGGGGCGGCGGGCGCCTGCTGCTGCCACGACGGCTGCGAGCCGGGCGAGCCCGACGCGCTCGAGCCGGTGCGGTGCGGCTGGTCGGACGTGCCGTAGGGGTCCTGCGTGCTCACGGGGGCCTCCTCGTCTCCTGCGCCGCTGGCGAGCGGCCTTCCGCCAGCAACCGTAGCGATCATGCGGCGGTCCGCCTCTCGATCAGCACCCGGTCGGGGGCGGCGCACGTCGTCGCAGGTCAGGAGGCAGGTCGCCGGGTGCCGGTCGGGTCCGCGGAGGCGAGCGGACGGGGGTGTCCCCGGCGCCGACTACCCTGGTGGCGTGAGCGTGCTCGAGGAGATCCTCGCCGGCGTCAGGGAGGACCTGGCCGAGCGCCAGGCCGCCACGTCGCTGGACGAGCTGAAGGAGGCCGCGCGCAAGGCCCCCTCGGCGCGGAGCGCCCTGGAGGCGCTGCGTCCGAGCGGTGACGAGCGCGGACAGGTGACCGTCATCGCCGAGGTGAAGCGGTCGAGCCCGAGCAAGGGCGCCCTGGCGTCCATCGAGGACCCGGCGGCCCTCGCGCGGGAGTACGAGGCCGGCGGGGCCAGCGCCATCAGCGTGCTGACCGAGCGCCGCCGCTTCGGCGGCAGCCTGGACGACCTGCGCGCCGTGCGCGCCGCGGTCGACGTCCCGGTGCTCCGCAAGGACTTCGTGGTCTCGAGCTACCAGGTCTGGGAGGCCCGCGCGGCCGGCGCCGACCTGGTGCTGCTCATCGTGGCCGCCCTCGAGCAGGAGGCCCTGGTCTCGCTGGTCGAGCGGGTCCACTCCCTGGGCATGACCGCGCTGGTCGAGGCGCACGACGAGGACGAGGTGGACCGCGCCGTCGCCGCCGGGGCGCAGCTCATCGGCGTCAACGCCCGCAGCCTGAAGACCCTCGAGGTCGACACCGCGACCTTCGCGCGCTGCGCCCACCGCATCCCGGACGCGGTGGTGCGGGTCGCCGAGTCCGGCGTGCGCTCCGCCCACGACGTCGTCGAGCACGCCCGGGCCGGCGCCGACGCCGTGCTCGTCGGCGAGGCCCTGGTCACCGGCAAGGACCCCCGCTCCGCGGTGGCCGACCTGGTCGCCGCCGGCTCCCACCCGTCGCTGCGCGCGGTCTCGCGCAGCGCCAAGCCGTGAGCGCCCCCACCTCGCCGTCGTCGCCGGGCGAGCACCTGCTGTTCGAGCGCTTCGGCGAGCGCGGCCCGTACTTCGGGGAGTTCGGCGGGCGGTTCGTGCCCGAGGCGCTCATCGCCGCGCTCGACCAGCTGGACGAGGAGTACGCCCGCGCCGCCGCGGACCCGGCCTTCGCGGCCGAGCTCGACAGGCTGCAGCGCGAGTACACCGGCCGCCCGAGCATCCTCACCGAGGTGCCGCGCTTCGCCGAGCACGCCGGCGGCGCCCGCGTGCTGCTCAAGCGCGAGGACCTCAACCACACCGGCTCGCACAAGATCAACAACGTGCTGGGCCAGGCGCTGCTGACCAAGCGCATGGGCAAGAAGCGGGTCATCGCCGAGACCGGCGCCGGCCAGCACGGCGTGGCCACGGCCACCGCCGCCGCCCTCATGGGCCTGGAGTGCGTGGTCTACATGGGCGAGGTCGACACCCAGCGCCAGGCCCTCAACGTGGCCCGGATGCGCCTGCTGGGCGCCGAGGTGGTGCCGGTGAGCACCGGCACGGCCACCCTCAAGGACGCCCTCAACGAGGCGTTCCGGGACTGGGTCGCCCACGTCGACGACACCCACTACGTCCTGGGCACCGTGGCCGGCCCGCACCCGTTCCCCGCCATGGTGCGCGACTTCCACCGCACCATCGGCGTGGAGGCGCGCGCCCAGGTGCTCGACCGCGTGGGGCGCCTGCCCGACCTGGTCGCGGCCTGCGTGGGTGGCGGCTCCAACGCCATCGGCATCTTCCACGCGTTCCTCGACGACCCCGAGGTCCAGCTGCTGGGCCTGGAGGCCGCCGGGGACGGCGTGGAGACCGGTCGCCACGCGGCCTCCATCACCGGCGGCGTCTCGGGCGTGCTGCACGGGGCCCGCTCGATGGTCCTCCAGGACGACGACGGCCAGACCCTCGACAGCCACTCCATCTCCGCCGGCCTGGACTACCCCGGCGTCGGCCCGGAGCACGCCTACCTGGCCTCGATCGGGCGCGCCCGCTACGAGCCCGTCACCGACGCCCAGGCCATGGAGGCGTTCGGGCTGCTGTGCCGCACGGAGGGGATCATCCCGGCCATCGAGAGCGCCCACGCGCTCGCCGGTGCCCTGCGGGCCGGGCGCGAGCTCGGCCCCGACGGCGTCGTGCTCGTGAACCTCTCCGGCCGGGGGGACAAGGACGTCGACACCGCCGCCCGCTGGTTCGGGCTGGTCAGCGACGCCGACCTCGTGGCCTCCGAGGCCGAGCGGGTCAGCGGGCCCGTCGAGGAGACCGAGGGGAACGGCTGGTGAGCACCGTCGAGAGCGCGGGAGCGCCCGCCACCGCTCCCGCGGCCGGCCTGAGCAGCGCCTCCGCGCTCGACGCCGCCCGCGCCCAGGGCCGCTCGGCGCTGGTGGGCTACCTGCCGGCCGGCTTCCCCGACCAGGCCGGCTGCGTCGACGCCCTGCGCGCCTCCGTGGCCGCCGGGCTCGACGTCATCGAGCTGGGCCTGCCCTACTCCGACCCCGTCATGGACGGCCCGGTGATCCAGGCCGCCGCCGAGACGGCGCTGCGCGGCGGCACCCGCATCCGCCACGTGCTGGAGTCGGTGGAGCAGCTGTCCTCGGCCCCCGAGGGCGAGCGCGCCCCGGTGCTCGTGATGAGCTACTGGGCCCCCGTGCTGCGCTACGGCGTGGCCGCCTTCGCGCGCGACCTCGCGGCCGCCGGCGGCGCCGGGCTCATCACCCCGGACCTCGTCCCCGACGAGGCGGGGGAGTGGCTGGCTGCCAGCGACGCCCACGGCCTGGAGCGCGTCTTCCTCGTGGCCCCCTCCTCCACCCCGGCCCGGCTGGCCTCGACCGCGGCGGCCTGCCGCGGCTGGACCTACGCCGCCTCCACCATGGGGGTCACCGGCGCCCGCACCTCGGTCGGGCCGGCCGCACAGGGCCTGGTCACCGCCGCGCGCGGTGCCGGTGCCGAGCGCGTCTGCGTGGGTCTGGGCGTCTCCACGGGAGAGCAGGCCGCGGAGGTCGGCGCCTACGCCGACGGGGTGATCGTCGGGTCCGCGCTGGTGCGCGCCCTGTCCGAGGACGGCGTCCCCGGCCTGGAGCGCGTCGTGCGCGACCTCGCCGCCGGTGTCGCCGGCTCCCGCGGGTGAGGTCGTGGTGACCCGATGACTGGCGCCGTGCTGGCCACCATCGCCTCCTCGGGCGTCCTCGCCTCCATCCCCAGCCCCTCCCAGGGCGTCTGGCACCTGGGCCCGGTGCCGCTGCGCGCCTACGCGTTCTGCATCCTGGCGGGCATCGCGCTGGCCGTGTGGCTGACCGACCGCCGGTGGCGCGCCCGCGGCGGCCTGCCCGGCCAGATCGCCGACATCGCCCTGTGGGCGGTGCCGTTCGGCATCGTCGGCGGCCGGCTCTACCACGTGGTCTCGTCCCCGGACGCCTACTTCGGCCCCGGCGGCGACCCCGTCGCAGCCCTCTACATCTGGAACGGCGGCCTGGGGATCTGGGGCGCGGTGGCGCTCGGCGCGGTGGGGGCCTGGATCGGCTGCCGCCAGGTCGGCGCCCGGTTCTCCTCCTACGCGGACACCCTGGCCCCGGGGCTGCTGCTGGCGCAGGCGGTGGGCAGGGTCGGCAACTACTTCAACCAGGAGCTCTACGGCCGCCCGACCACGCTGCCGTGGGCGCTGGAGATCAGCCCGCAGCACCGCGAGCCCGGGTTCGAGGACGTCGCCACCTACCACCCCACCTTCCTCTACGAGCTCCTGTGGGACGCGGCCGCGGCGGGCGTCCTCATCTGGCTGCAGCGGCGCTTCCGCCTGGGCCACGGCCGGGTCTTCTTCGGCTACGTCGTGCTCTACACGCTCGGTCGCGTCTGGATCGAGGCGCTGCGCATCGACCCCGCCGAGCAGGTCCTCGGCCTGCGCCTCAACATCTGGACCTGCCTCGTGGTGGGCCTGGCCGGCGTGGTCGCCTTCGTGGTGAGCGCCCGCCGCCACCCGGGCGTCGAGGACTCGGTGCTCGTGCCGGCCCGCTCGGCCGCCTACCGGGACGCCCAGGCGGACACCACGGCCGACGACGACGGTGACGCCCGTGACGACGAGACGACGGTCGCCGGTGCGCCGGTGCGCGTCGCGGGGAGGGCCAGCGGCGGTGGAGCGGCCACCGAGCCCCCCGAGGGGGCTCCCCGCGGCGGAGAGTCCGGTGGGCGGGACGCTGCGTCTCGCGATGTGAGATAGCAGTCACGATCGCGAGCACCGGAGACGTCCCCCGCCGGTGCTATCGTCCCTGTCAGCGTGCCGGGCCAGCGCCGTCCCCGCTCGACGACCCAGTCACCACCAGTCGATCAGCAGCAGCACTGCCGCCAGCCCCGAGACCACACCCGGCGGGCTCTGCCCGCCGGCCAGCCCCGAGGACGGTCACCATGGCCCCCACGCGCGACACATCCCGCGCACTGCAGCGCTTCTCCGCGCAGCCCGGTGCGCAGGGCCTGTACGACCCCGCCGCGGAGAAGGACGCCTGCGGCGTGGCCTTCGTGGCCAACCTCCGGTCGGGGGCCACCCACGAGGTGGTGGAGCAGGCGCTCACCGCCCTGCGCAACCTCGACCACCGCGGCGCCGTCGGCGCCGAGGTCGACTCCGGTGACGGCGCCGGCATCCTGCTCCAGGTCCCCGACGCGTTCCTGCGCGCCGTGTGGGCCGAGCAGGCCGACCCGTCCGGCGTGGAGCTCCCGCCGGCCGGCCAGTACGCGGTGGGCCTGGGGTTCCTCCCCGACGACGACGCCGAGGAGGCGATCGCCAAGGCGGAGATCGCGGCCACCGCCGCCGAGGAGGGCCTGCGGGTCGTCGGCTGGCGCGAGGTGCCCGTCACCGCCTCCCTCGTGGGACAGACCGCGCGCTCGTGCATGCCCCGGTTCCGCCACCTCGTGGTGGCCGGCGCCGGGTCCCACCAGGGCGTGGGCGGCCTCGAGCTCGACCGGCTCGCGTTCGTCCTGCGCAAGCGCGCCGAGCGCGAGCTGGACGTCTACTTCGCCTCGCTGAGCAGCCGCACGCTCGTCTACAAGGGCATGCTCACCACCGGGCAGCTGGAGCCGTTCTTCCCGGACCTGTCCGACCGGCGCCTGGCCACCCAGCTGGCGATCGTGCACTCGCGCTTCTCCACCAACACCTTCCCCAGCTGGCCGCTGGCGCACCCGTTCCGCTACATCGCTCACAACGGCGAGATCAACACCGTGCGGGGCAACCGCAACTGGATGCGGGCGCGCGAGAGCCAGCTGGCCACGCCGCTCATCGAGGGCGACCTGTCCCGCCTGTTCCCCATCTGCACCCCGGGCGCCAGCGACTCCGCGTCCTTCGACGAGGTGCTGGAGCTGCTGCACCTCACGGGGCGCTCGCTGCCGCACGCCGTCCTCATGATGATCCCGGAGGCGTGGGAGAACCACGCCCAGATGGACCCGGCCCGGCGCGCCTTCTACGCCTTCCACGCCAGCTTCATGGAGCCCTGGGACGGCCCCGCCGCGGTGACCTTCACCGACGGTCGCCTCATCGGCGCCGTGCTCGACCGCAACGGCCTGCGCCCCTCCCGCTACTGGGTCACCGACGACGGGCTCGTCGTCCTCGCCAGCGAGGTGGGCGTGCTCGACATCGCCCCGGAGCGGGTCGTCAGCAAGGGGCGGCTGCAGCCCGGGCGCATGCTCCTGCTCGACGTCGGCGACGGCACCGAGCCGGGGCGGATCATCCCCGACGACGAGGTGAAGGGGCAGCTCGCCTCCGAGCACCCCTACCAGGAGTGGCTGCGCGAGGGGCTCATCGAGCTGGGGGACCTCCCCGAGCGCGAGCACGTGCTGCACACCCACGCGTCGGTGACCCGCCGCCAGCAGGCGTTCGGCTACACCGAGGAGGAGCTGCGCCTCATCCTCGCGCCGATGGCGGCCTCCGGTGCCGAGCCGGTGGGCTCGATGGGCACCGACACGCCCATCGCGGTGCTGTCCGAGCGCCCGCGCCTCCTCTTCGACTACTTCACCCAGCTCTTCGCGCAGGTGACCAACCCGCCGCTGGACGCCATCCGCGAGGAGGTCGTCACCAGCCTCGGCGTGGAGATGGGCCCGGAGTCCAACGCCCTGGACGCCACCCCGGAGCACTGCCGCCAGCTGCGGCTGCCGTTCCCGGTCATCGACAACGACGAGCTCGCGAAGATCACCCACCTCGACGCCGACGGCGACGGCACGGGCTTCGCCACGGTCCGCGTGCGGGGCCTGTACCGCGTGGCCGGGGGCGGCGAGGAGCTCGAGCGCCGCCTGGGCCAGATCTGCTCGGAGGTGTCGGCCGCCATCGCCGACGGCGCCCGGTTCGTGCTGCTGTCCGACCGCGACTCCGACGCCGTCTGGGCGCCCATCCCGTCGCTGCTGCTCACCAGCGCCGTGCACCACCACCTCATCCGCGAGAAGACCCGCACCCAGGTCGGCCTCGTGGTCGAGGCCGGTGACGTGCGCGAGGTGCACCACGTCGCGCTGCTCATCGGCTACGGCGCCGCCTGCATCAACCCCTACCTGGCCATGGAGTCCGTCGAGGACCTCGCCCGGCACGGGGTGCTCGAGGGCACCGACCCCCAGCAGTGCGTGCGCAACCTCATCTACGCGCTCGGCAAGGGCGTGCTCAAGGTGATGTCCAAGATGGGCATCTCCACGGTCGCCTCCTACCGCGGCGCCCAGGTCTTCGAGGCCATCGGCCTGTCGCAGGAGCTGGTGGACCGCTGGTTCACCGGCACCACCACCCAGCTGGGCGGCGTCGGCATCGACGTGGTCGCGGCCGAGGTGGCTGCCCGCCACGCCCGCGCCTACCCGGTCGAGGGCGCGGCGCCCGCGCACCGCCGCCTCGACGTGGGCGGGGAGTACCAGTGGAAGCGCGAGGGCGAGCCGCACCTGTTCGACCCGGAGACGGTCTTCCGCCTCCAGCACGCCACCCGCGCGCGCCGGTACGACGTCTTCCGCCAGTACACCGAGCGCGTCGACGACCAGTCGACGCGCCTCATGACGCTGCGCGGCCTGTTCTCCTTCAAGGACGCCGCCGCGACGGGGCGCCAGCCGGTGCCGCTGGACGAGGTCGAGCCGGTCAGCGAGATCGTCAAGCGCTTCTCCACGGGGGCGATGAGCTACGGCTCCATCTCCGCCGAGGCGCACGAGACCCTCGCCATCGCCATGAACCAGCTCGGCGCCAAGTCGAACACCGGCGAGGGCGGCGAGGACGTCGACCGCCTGCTCGACCCGGAGCGCCGCAGCGCCATCAAGCAGATCGCCTCGGGCCGGTTCGGGGTCACCAGCGCCTACCTGACCCACGCGACCGACCTGCAGATCAAGATGGCGCAGGGCGCCAAGCCCGGCGAGGGCGGCCAGCTGCCCGGCCCGAAGGTCTACCCGAACATCGCCAAGACCCGTTACGCGACGCCGGGCGTCGGCCTCATCTCCCCGCCGCCGCACCACGACATCTACTCCATCGAGGACCTCGCCCAGCTCATCCACGACCTCAAGAACGCCAACCCCGCGGCTCGCGTGCACACCAAGCTCGTGTCCGAGGTCGGCGTCGGGACGGTCGCGGCGGGCGTGGCGAAGGCCCACTCCGACGTCGTCCTCATCTCCGGGCACGACGGCGGCACCGGTGCGGCGCCGCTCACCTCGCTCAAGCACACCGGCGCCCCCTGGGAGCTCGGCCTGGCCGAGACCCAGCAGACGCTGCTGCTCAACGGCCTGCGCGACCGCGTGAGCGTCCAGGTGGACGGCCAGCTCAAGACCGGCCGCGACGTCGTCGTGGCGGCGCTGCTCGGTGCGGAGGAGTACGGCTTCTCCACCGCCCCGCTCGTGGTCAGCGGCTGCATCATGATGCGCGTCTGCCAGCTCGACACCTGCCCGGTGGGCGTCGCCACGCAGAACCCCGTCCTGCGCGAGCGCTTCACGGGCAAGCCGGAGTTCGTCGTGACGTTCTTCGAGTACCTGGCCGAGGAGGTGCGCGAGCACCTCGCCGCGCTGGGCTTCCGCAGCCTCGACGAGGCCGTCGGCCAGGTCGGCTCGCTCGACGTGCGCCGCGCCGTGGAGCACTGGAAGGCCTCCGGGCTGGACCTGTCCCCGGTGCTGGCGGACGTGGAGGTGGCCGACGGCGCCGCCCGCCGCCAGACGTCCGCGCAGGACCACGGGCTGGAGAAGGCGCTGGACCACCAGCTCATCGCGGCCAGCCGGGCCGCGCTCGACAGCGGTGAGCACGTCAGCGCGACGTTCGCCATCCGCAACGTCAACCGCACCGTGGGCACGATGCTCGGGCACGAGGTGACCAAGGCCTTCGGGCCCGACGGCGCCCCGGACGGCACCATCGACCTCACCCTCGTGGGCTCGGCGGGCCAGTCGTTCGGCGCGTTCCTGCCGGCCGGCGTCACGCTGCGCCTCGTCGGAGACGCCAACGACTACGTCGGCAAGGGCCTCTCGGGCGGTCGCGTGGTCGTCACGCCGCACGAGTCCGCGCCGTTCGCGGGCGCGGGCGCCGTGGAGAACGTCATCGCCGGCAACACCGTCGGCTACGGCGCCACCTCCGGGGAGCTGTTCCTGTCCGGCCGGGTGGGGGAGCGGTTCGCCGTGCGCAACTCCGGCGCGTCGATCGTCGTCGAGGGCACGGGCGACCACGCCTGCGAGTACATGACCGGCGGCGTCGTCGTCGTCCTCGGGCAGACCGGCCGCAACGTCGGTGCGGGGATGTCCGGCGGCACCGCCTACGTGCTCGACCTCGTGCCGGACAAGCTCAACGCCGCGGCCGTCCGCAGCGGTGAGCTGACCTCGCGCCCCCTGGCCGAGGGGAGCGACGCCGAGCGCGAGCTCGTCGCCCGCCTGCTGGCCCGCCACGTCGAGGAGACCGGCTCCGCCGTCGCCGCGTCGCTGCTGGAGGGCGGCGCGCTCTCGGGCGAGGCGCTCAGCAGGTTCACGGCACTCGTCCCGCGCGACTTCGCGCGCGTCACCGCGCTGCGCGAGGCAGCCATCGCCGAGGGGAACGACCCCGACGGCGCCGACGTCTGGCAGCAGATCATGGAGGCCGTCCGTGGCTGACCCCCGAGGGTTCCTCACCACCCCCACCCGCGAGAACGCCCCGCGCCGGCCGGTGCCCGTGCGCATCAAGGACTGGCGCGAGGTCTACGAGCCGGTCGAGCCGGGCGTGCTGTCCCGCCAGGCCGGTCGCTGCATGGACTGCGGCATCCCGTTCTGCCACAACGGCTGCCCGCTGGGGAACCTCATCCCCGAGTGGAACGACCTCACGCGCCGCGGCGACTTCCGCGAGGCGATCGAGCAGCTGCACGCCACCAACAACTTCCCGGAGTTCACCGGCAAGCTGTGCCCCGCCCCGTGCGAGGCGGCGTGCGTGCTGGGGATCAACCAGGACCCGGTGACCATCAAGCTGGTCGAGGAGTCGATCATCGAGCGCGCCTGGGACGAGGGCTGGGTGCAGCCCCTGCCGCCCGAGCGCCTCACCGGCAAGACCGTGGCCGTCATCGGCTCCGGTCCCGCAGGGCTGGCGGCCGCCCAGCAGCTCACGCGCGCCGGGCACACCGTGGCGGTCTACGAGCGCGACGACGCCCTGGGCGGCCTCATGCGCTACGGCGTGCCCGAGTACAAGATGGAGAAGCGCCACATCGACCGGCGCGTGGCGCAGATGGAGGCGGAGGGCACGCGCTTCCGCACCGGGGTGGACGTCGGCGGAGACGTCGACGCCGCCCGCCTGGCCGACCGGTACGACGCCGTGGTCATGGCCGTCGGCGCGCTGCAGCCGCGTGAGCTCGACGTGCCCGGCCGGGACCTGCGCGGCGTGCTCCAGGCCATGGAGTTCCTGCCGCAGGGCAACAAGCTGGCCCTGGGTCAGCCCGTGCCCGACTCGGTGCCCGCGGAGAAGCGCCTGACGGCCGAGGGCAAGGACGTCATCATCATCGGCGCCGGTGACACCGGTGCGGACTGCCTGGGCACCGTGCTGCGGCAGAACCCGAGGTCGGTGACGCAGCTCGCGATCGGCCCGACCCCGCCGCCGGACCGCACGGGCAACCAGCCGTGGCCGACCTACCCGCTGGTGTTCCGCACCTCCTCGGCCCACGAGGAGGGCGGCGAGCGCGTCTACACCGCGTCCACCACCGAGCTGGTCGACGACGGCGAGGGCGGCGTGAAGGCCCTGCGCATGGTCGAGGTCGTGCGCCACCCGGACAGGTCGTACACGGTGGTCGAGGGGTCCGAGCGCGAGCTGCCCGCGCAGCTGGTGCTCCTGGCGCTGGGCTTCTCCGGCGTCGAGAAGATGCCCATGGTCGAGCAGCTGGGCCTCGAGGTCGGCCGTGACGGTGCCCTCGTGCGCGATGCGGGCTGGCAGTCCTCGCGGCCCGGCACGTTCGTGGTGGGCGACGCCGGCCGCGGCGCCAGCCTCATCGTGTGGGCCATCGCGGAGGGCCGCGCCTGCGCGGCGGCGGTCGACGAGTTCCTCACGGGGCGCCCGAGCACCCTGCCGGCGCCCGTGACCCCGTCCGCCCGTCCGCTCGTCGTCTGACGGGTCGTCCGGCGGTGGGACCGACGGTCCCACCGCCGGGCGCCAGTCGCCCGGCGCCCGGCCCAGGTGAACGGGATGTGAACGTTCACACCCGGACCCGTGGTGGGTGCCCCCGAGGTCAGCGCCGCTCGGCGCGGGCCTAGGGTTGGGTCCATGCGCCGCGCGAAGATCGTCTGCACGCTGGGGCCTGCACTGGACACCCCGGAACGGATGGCAGCCGTCATCGAGGCCGGGATGGACGTCGCCCGCCTCAACATGTCCCACGGTGACCAGGCCGACCACCTGCGTCGCTACAACCTCGTCCGCAAGGCCAGCGACGCCGCCGGCCACGCGGTCGCGATCCTGGCCGACCTCCAGGGCCCCAAGATCCGCCTCGGTCGCTTCACGGACGGCCCGCACCTGCTGGCCGTCGGTGACAGCTTCACCATCACCACCGAGGACGTCCCGGGCACCAAGGAGATCTGCTCCACCACCTACAAGGGCCTCGCCGGTGACGTGGCCCCCGGTGACCCGCTGCTCATCGACGACGGCCGCGTGGGTCTGGAGGTCGTCGCCGTCGACGGGCCCCGCGTGCACACGAAGGTCGTCGTGCCGGGCCCGGTCTCGAACAACAAGGGCATCAACCTGCCCGGCGTGGCCGTCAGCGTGCCCGCCCTGTCCGACAAGGACGCGGACGACCTGCGCTGGGCGCTGAAGACCGGGGTGGACTTCATCGCGCTGTCGTTCGTGCGCTCCGGTGCCGACATCGTCGACGTGCACGCGATCATGGACGAGGTGGGCGTCCGCCGCCCCGTCATCGCCAAGGTCGAGAAGCCGCAGGCCGTGGACGACCTCGAGGGCATCGTCGCCGCCTTCGACGGCGTCATGGTCGCCCGCGGCGACCTGGGCGTGGAGCTCCCGCTGGAGCAGGTCCCGATCGTGCAGAAGCGCGCCGTGGAGCTGTGCCGCCGCAACGCCAAGCCGGTCATCGTGGCCACGCAGATGCTCGAGTCGATGATCAGCGCTCCGCGCCCGACCCGCGCCGAGGCCAGCGACGTCGCCAACGCCGTCCTCGACGGCGCCGACGCGCTGATGCTCTCCGGGGAGACCAGCGTCGGCGAGTTCGCCATCGAGACGGTCCAGACGATGGCCCGGATCATCGCGAACACCGAGAAGGAGGCGCTGGACCGGATCCGCCCCCTCGGCACCACGCCCCACACCCAGGGCGGCGCCGTCACCTGGGCGGCCCGGGCCATCGCCGAGAACATCGGCGCCAGCCAGCTGGTGACGTTCACGGTCTCGGGCGACTCCGCGCGCCGCATGGCCCGCCTGCGCTCCCCGATCCCCGCGCTGGCGTTCACGCCCGACGCCGCCACGCGCAACCAGCTCGCCCTGACGTGGGGCACGGAGCCGTTCCTGGTGCCCTTCGTCGACACCACCGACGACATGGTCGCCCAGGTGGACAAGGCCCTCCTCGACATCCACCGCGTCGAGAACGGCTCCACCGTGGTCATCGTGGCCGGGTCGCTGCCGGGCAAGGTCGGGTCCACCAACGCCATCCGCGTGCACCGCGTGGGCGACGCCAAGAACCAGTAGGACGACGACGGCCGAGGGGCGTTGGGGCTGGCCCGGCGGGGGAGCGGTCAGCTCTTGGGGCCGACGTGCTCGTCCAGCAGCGCCACGGACGCCCTCCGGGCCACGGAGACCACGTCGCGGCGAGGGTGCGTGTGCGCAGCCCCCAGCCGGTCCAGTGCGGCGCAGCAGATGCCGATGATGTCGGTCGAGGCGTTGCTGAAGAGGTAGCGGGGGTAGCCCTCGTAGCGCTGCCCGTTCGCCCCGACCGCCCAGTTCTGCACGCGGCAGCCGTCGCTGTGGAACAGGCCGCGCAGCAACCGCCCGGGGTGCTCGTCGACGATCTCCTGCTGCCACGGCTCCAGCACGATGGGGCGGTCGTGCTTGCGCCCCTCCCCGTGCTGGGGGAAGACGCACGGCCAGTGGTGCCACGAGGCGCTGATGGCGCTGCACCCCTTCAGGCGCCGCCGCCAGACGCTCGTGCCGGGCTTCACCGCCCGGATGGACGCCTCGACCTCCTCGTTGAGCGCGGGGTAGCGGTCGTCGTTGTAGATCGCCAGGAGCCGTGACGTCCCGCGAGCGAGCGCGATGTGCCCATCGCCGAGGTACCAGCCCAGGAGGTGGGCGTACGCGGACTCGTCCAGCGCGCCGCCCTCGCAGCGCGGGCAGGGAGCGGATCCGGTGCGGCCTGGAGCGCTGGTCAGCTCCTCCCGGCGGATGCGCCGTCGCCACCGCCGGATCGTGTTCACGCAGATGCCGAGCTGCTGGGCGACCTCGGCGTCGGTGGAGCCGGCCTCGCGGAGACGGGCGGCTTCCTGGAGCACGGGCCAGGGGGTCGGGGCGGGCACAGGAAGATCGAACACGCGACCACCGACAGTGCCTGAGGACCTGCGTGCCGGGTGCGGGATTCGAACCCGCACGCCCTCTCGGGCAGAGACTTTTGAGGTCTCGGTGTCTGCCGTTCCACCAACCCGGCGTCTGTCGCGGGATCACCATGTCATGGCGCTGCGCGACGCCCACTAAAGTACCGGTCGTGAGTGAGCAGGGTACCCAGGCGGAGCCGGGCGCAGGGCCGCGTCGGCGCGTCGTCGTCGCGGAGGACGAGGCGATCATCCGCCTCGACGTCGTCGAGATCCTCCGCGAGGCGGGCTACGACGTGGTCGGGGAGGCCGGCGACGGCGAGAGCGCCGTCCGCCTCGTCGAGGAGCTCCAGCCCGACCTGGTGGTCATGGACGTGAAGATGCCCGTCATGGACGGCATCAGCGCCGCCGAGCGCATCGGCAAGGCGCGCCTGGCGCCCGTCGTCCTCCTCACGGCGTTCTCCCAGCGCGAGCTCGTGGACCGCGCCCGGGACGCCGGCGCCATGGCCTACGTGGTCAAGCCGTTCACGTCCGCTGACCTGCTGCCCGCCGTCGAGATCGCCGTCTCCCGCTTCCAGGAGATCGCCGACCTCGAGGAGGAGGTGGCCGACCTGACCGAGCGCTTCGAGACCCGCAAGCGCGTCGAGCGGGCCAAGGGCCTGCTCATGACCCGCATGGGCCTGTCCGAGCCCGAGGCGTTCCGCTGGATCCAGAAGACCTCGATGGACCGCCGCCTCACCATGCGCGAGGTCGCGGACGCCGTGCTGAGCCAGGTCAGCAGCTGACCCGGGCCTGACGCGCGGTGACGGGCGGTCACCGGGGGTGCGGAGCGCAACTCACAGCACCTTCGGAGGCCGCCCGCAGTCGCGTCTGAGGTCCGTGTAGGTCACGGATGCACAACAACCGAGGTCAGCACCTCCACGGGCGGGCACCACGGCGTCTACGGTCGCCAGACCCGCGCGGCGCCGCACGTGAGCGCCGCACCCCCGAGAGGACCTCCATGATCCGATCCCTGCGCGGAGCCGGCGTGTTCGCCGTGCTCGGTGTCGCCTCCCTCACCCTCGCCGCGTGCGGCGGTGGCAGCAGCGACCCCGCTGCCAGCTCGACCGCGTCCGGGAGCACCAGTGCGTCCGCGAGCAGCAACAAGAGCACGGAGCAGGCTCCCGTCGAGCCCGGTGACGGCACGCTGACCATCGGCTCACTGCTCCCGCAGACGGGATCGCTGGCCTTCCTCGGTCCGCCGGAGTTCGCCGGCGTGCAGCTGGCGATCAACGACATCAACGCGGCCGGCGGCTTCAACAACAAGGACGTCGTCTACAACCAGACGGACTCCGGTGACACCACCACCGACATCGCCTCGCAGTCGGTGCAGAAGCTGCTGTCGGCCAAGACCGACGCCATCGTCGGCGCCGCCTCCTCGGGCGTGTCCAAGAACGTCATCGACGCCATCACCGGCGCCGGCGTGCTGCAGATCAGCCCGGCCAACACCTCGCCGGACTTCACCACTTACCCCGACCGCGGCCTGTACTGGCGCACGGCGCCGTCGGACGTCCTCCAGGGCCGCGTCATGGGTGACCTGCTCCTGCAGGACAACCACCTCGACGTCGCCACCATCACCCTGGACGACCCGTACGGCTCGGGTCTGCAGACCAACATCGCCAAGTCGCTCGAGGCCGGCGGCGGCAAGATCGTCAAGAACTCGGTCTTCAACCCGGACGCCGCCACGTTCGACTCCAACGTCTCCGAGATCGCCGCCGCGAAGCCGGAGGCCGTCGTCGTCATCGGCTTCCAGCAGACCGTGCAGATCGTCCAGGCGATGATCACGCAGGGCATCGGCCCGGACAAGATGCCGATCTACTTCGTGGACGGCAACCTGGCCGACTACTCCAGCAACTTCTCCGCCGGCCAGCTGAAGGGCGTCAAGGGCACCTTGCCCGGCGCCAAGACCAGCGACGACTTCCGCCAGCGCCTGCTGCAGGTGGACCCGTCCCTGAAGGACTTCAGCTACGCGCCCGAGTCCTACGACGCGACCGTGCTGGTGGCCCTCGCCGCGCACGCCGCCAAGAACGACAGCGGCACCGGCATCGCCTCCAAGATGCAGGAGGTCTCCGAGGGCGGCACCAAGTGCACCTCCTACAAGGAGTGCCTGGACCTCATGGACAAGGGCACCGACATCGACTACGACGGCTACTCGGGCCCGATCGACTTCAGCGCCCAGGGTGACCCGACCAAGGCGACGATCGGCATCTACCAGTACGGCGACGACAACAAGTACACCAACGTCGACTACATCACCGGCTCCCTGTGACCCGCAGGTAGCCACCGCGCCGAGGGCGCCGCTCCCCACCCGGGGGCGGCGCCCTCGCTGCGTCGGAGGGCTCGTGCGGGGGAGGGGGACGTCGGGGACGACGGGGACGACGACGAGGGGCGCCACCCGGCCGGGTGGCGCCCCTCGTCGTCGGTGCGGGCCGCTCAGTTCTTGGCGAGCGTGCCCAGGTAGAGCTCGATGACCTTCGGGTCGCTGGCGAGGTCGCGGCCGGTGCCCGTGTAGGCGTTGCGGCCCTGGTCCAGCACGTACGCGCGGTCGCAGATCTGCAGGCAGCGCGCGGCGTTCTGCTCGACCATGACCACCGAGGTGCCGGTCTTGTTGATCTGCCGGGTGCGCAGGAACACCTCGTCCTGCATGGCCGGGGACAGGCCCGCGCTGGGCTCGTCCAGCAGCAGCACCGACGGGTCCATCATGAGGGCCCGGCCCATGGCCACCATCTGGCGCTCACCGCCGGACAGCGACCCGGCGCGCTGGGCGCGGCGGGTGCCGAGGGCGGGGAAGAGCTCGGTGACCACGTCGAAGCGCTCCTTGAAGCGCGACGGCGCCTGGTAGCAGCCCATCTGCAGGTTCTCCTCGATGGTCAGCGAGGGGAACACGTTGTTGTTCTGCGGCACGAAGCCGACGCCCTGGCGGACCAGCTTGTCGGCGCGCAGGCCGGCGATCTCCTCGCCCTTGAGCGTGACGCTGCCGGACCGGATCTTCACCAGCCCGAACAGGGCCTTGAGGAACGTCGACTTGCCGGCGCCGTTGGGGCCGATGATGCCCACCAGCTCACCGGCGTGGCAGTACAGGTCGGTGCCGTTGAGGATGTTGACGCCGGGGAAGTAGCCCGCCACCAGCTCGTCGGCCCGCAGGACCGCGCCCTCGGCGGCGGCCACGTGCACCGACCGGTCCTCGATGGTGGTGGACCCAGCGCGAGCGCCGCTCATGCGTGGTGCCTGCCCTTCGCTTCGTCGTCGTGCTGGGCGGAGATCTCCGCCTCGACCTCGGCCTCGACGGTCTCCTCCAGCTGCGCGGCCGCCGAGTCGTCGGCGAGGGAGACGTCGTGGTGGCCACCGAGGTAGGCCTCGATGACGGCGGGGTCGGCCATGACCGAGTCCGGCGGGCCCTCCGCGACGACCTTGCCCTGGGCCATGACCACCACCCAGTCGGCGATGTCGCGGACCATGTCCATGTCGTGCTCGACGAAGAGCACCGTCATGCCCTGCTCCCGCAGGTCCTTGACGTGGCCGAGCAGGGACTGCGTCAGCGCCGGGTTCACGCCGGCCATCGGCTCGTCGAGCATGACCACCTGCGGGTCGCTCATGAGCGCCCGGGCCATCTCGAGCAGCTTGCGCTGGCCGCCGGAGAGGCTCCCGGCGAAGTCGTCGGCCTTGGCGTCGAGCTTGAACCGTCCGAGCAGCTCCATGGCGCGCTCGGTGTTGGCCTTCTCCTGGTTCCGCCAGATGCCGGCGAAGGCCGCCCTCAGGAGGCTCTCGCCCTTCTGCCCGGAGGCCCCCAGCAGCATGTTCTGCATCACCGTCAGGCGCGAGAGCGCCTTGGTGAGCTGGAACGTCCGCACCATGCCGCGGCGCGCCACCTTGTGGGCGGGGACCCGCGCGAGGTCGGTGCCGTCGAAGGACCAGGTGCCCTCGTCCGGCTTGTCGAAGCCCGTCAGCAGGTTGAAGAAGGTGGTCTTCCCGGCGCCGTTCGGGCCGATGAGCGCCGTGATGGCACCGCGCTGCACCTCCACGTGGTCCACCGACACCGCGGCGAGGCCGCCGAAGCGGCGCACCACGCCGTCGGCGACGAGCACCGGGTCCGGCTTCTTGGCCCCGGGCACGCGGGGGACGTCGGCCAGCGCGCGCGTCGCCGCGTCCTTGCGGGTGCCCTGCTGGTCGGGCTGGGTGACCCCTGCCGCAGCGGGGGTGGATGACTTACCGGCCATCGAGAGCCAGCTCCCTCCGGTCGCCGAAGATGCCTTGCGGCCTGTAGATCATGAGCAGCATGAGCGCCAGCCCCACCAGCATGAACCGGACCTGGCCGACCTGCGTGGTGGTCATGAGCCCGGCGGGCACCCAGCCCTCGGCGATGGCGCCGCGCAGGACGCCGTCGGTGAGGGACAGGACCACCCAGAAGATCGCCGCGCCGACCACTGGGCCGAGCACGCGGGCGGCGCCGCCGAGCAGCAGCACCGTGTAGGCGAAGAACGTGAACGCGGTGGCGTAGTTGTCCGGCTGCACGGCGGCGCGGCCGATGGAGAAGACGAACCCGGCGAGGGTGCCCACGAGGCCTCCCAGCACCAGCGCCTGCATCTTGTAGGCGTAGACGTTCTTGCCGAGCGCGCGCACGGCGTCCTCGTCCTCGCGGATGCCCTTGAGCACGCGGCCCCACGGGCTGCGCATGAGCGCCCAGGTGGCCAGCGCCACGAACGCGACGAGCAGCCACCCCACCAGGAGGATCCAGGTGGTGCGCTCGTTGTTCTGCCACGGGCCGAAGCCGTAGGTGCCCTGCGGGAACGGGTTGAGGTCGTAGAAGCCGTTCGCGAAGCCGGTGAGGCCGTTGGAGCCACCGGTGTAGGCGCCCAGGCTGTTCGAGCGCGCCAGCAGGCGCACCACCTCGGAGGCCGCGATGGTGGCGATGGCGAGGTAGTCCGCCCGAAGCCGCAGCGTCGGGACGCCCAGCAGCAGCGCGAAGACCACCGAGCCGAGCAGGCCCACGAGCACGCCCACCCCGAACGGCAGCCCGGCGATGCTCACCATGGTGGCGATGCCGTAGGAGCCGATGGCCACGAACGCGGCCTGGCCGAAGTTCAGCAGCCCCGCGTAGCCGAACTGGATGTTCAGGCCCAGGGCCGCGAGGGCGTAGATGACGGTGTCGAGCCCGATGGCCGCGGCCAGGGCGTTGTTGACGATCGAGATGTCCATGGTGGCCTCTCAGCCGATCCGCTGGGCGCGGCCGAGGATGCCCTGGGGCCGCACGAGCAGGATGAGGATCAGGATGACGAGCGCCCCGAGGTTCTGGAGCTCCGTCGGGATGACCAGCGTGGAGATCTCCACGAACAGCCCCACGACCAGCGAGCCGAGCACCGCGCCGAACGCGGTGCCGAGGCCTCCGAGCGTCACGGCGGCGAAGACCAGCAGCAGGATCTGGAAGCCCATCTGGAAGCTGATGCCCTGCTGCAGGCCCAGGACGACGCCGGACAGGCCCGCCAGGGCGGAGCCGGCGATCCACACGGTGCGGATCACCTTGTCGACGTCGATGCCGGAGGCCGACGCGAGCGCCGGGTTGTCGGCGACGGCGCGGGTGGCCTTCCCCAGCCGGGTCTTGACCAGCGCGAGCGCCACGGCCACGAGGACGACGACGGACAGGCCCATCGTCCACAGGTCCAGCGGGCGCAGCAGCACCCCGGGAAGGACCTGCACGCCCGCCTGGCCGGCGTAGCCCGGGAAGGTCCGCACGCCGCCGCCGAACAGGTACAGGTAGGCGTAGCGCAGGAACAGCGACAGGCCGATCGAGACGATCATCATGGCGATGAGCCCGGTGCCGCGCCGGCGCAGCGGCTGCCACAGCACCCTGTCGTTGACGTAGCCGAAGACGGCGCTGCTCACCAGGCCGAGCGCCGCCGCCAGCAGGAACGGGAGCCCCGCCACCGCCTGGTACAGGTAGGTGGTGAGCGCACCGAGCGTGATGAGCTCGGAGTGGGCGAAGTTGGTCAGGCCCGTGGTGCCGAAGATCAGCGACAGGCCGATGGCCCCGAGCGCGATGACCAGGCCGAAGCGCAGCCCGGTGGCGACGCGCTGCAGCACCTGGCTGCTGGACACGCCGCTGGCGGCCTGCTCGCTGCCGGGCTCGGACAGGCGGAAGGCGACGGTGCGGCCCAGGCCCTCCTGCACGGTGGTGGCGATGGTGTCGCTGCGCGGCTCCAGGCCCTTGGCGGCCGAGGGCAGCGACGTCACGTCCAGCTTGACCTGGTAGTCGCCGGGGGACGGCGCGGCGAGCGCGGCGGTGCCCCGGGCGTCGGTCTGCGCGGTGGCGACCTGCTGGCCGCCCTGCAGCAGCTGGACGGTGGCGCCGGGCACGTCGTCGCCGTCGCCCGTGCGCACCCGCACGGTGATGGACAGGCCGCTCGCGGCGGAGGCGCCGTCGGAGGCGCTCGCGCTGGCGGACGGGTCCGCTGCGGACGGGCTCGCCGTCGGTGACGCGGCGGCGGCGGCCGGGCTCGCGCCGGCCAGGCCGACCGCCAGCGCGGCCACCAGGGCTGCCGCCGCGAGCACGATGCCCACGACCACCCGGGCTGCTCGTCGGGGTGTTCTCCGCACGGCGCGGACCTCCAGGTGGTGTTGCGTCGGGTGGTGCGCGCACGTCGTCGTGCAGTGCACTCAGCCACTTGTCAGGGGCGGGCGAGCATAACTTCCAGGTCGGCGTGGTGGACCAGCCGTGACCTGCCTGTGATGGAAGCCGCCGCCGCCGCGGCGGCGGCGCTCGCCCCGGGCGGGCGCCTGCGGGGCCCCGGCCCGGGGGTCCGCACCCAGGTCGCGGGGCTACTCTCCCGGCAGGAACCGGACCGGAGCGGACCAGGGGCAGGAGGCGCGGTGGCCAGCAGGACCGTGGTGGTGCGCCGCGCGGACCCCTCGGACCCCTCGGACCTCGCGCTCCTGCAGGCCGCTGTGGCCTCGGCTCCGGGCGGCACCCCCGTGCCCGCCCAGCGGGAGCCGCTCGCGGCCGCCGCGCCGGCAGCCCTGGAGCCGGCGGACCCGGCCGGCCCCGCCGCACCGGCTGCTGGTGGCGGCTCGGACGAGGCCGTCGCCGCGCTGCTGGCGCACCCCGACGTCGAGGTCCTCGTGGCGGTGTCGCCGGACGGCGAGCGCCCCGAGGCGGTCGGGCTGGCGGTGCTGCGCCGCGGGCGGGTGGTGCTGCCGGCCCCCGCCGTCGTCGTCCACGTCGAGCAGCTGTGGGTGGCGCCCGCGTGGCGCCGGCGCGGGGTCGGGCACCAGCTGCTGGCCGCCGTGGCGGCCTCCGCCGAGGCCGCCGGGGCCGAGGAGGTCCAGGCCGCCGCCGCGAGCGGGCAGCGCGACGTGCAGCGGTTCCTGGCCCGGCTCGGGTTCGCCCGGCCGGTGGTGGTGCGCTCGGCGCCGCTGGCGGTGCTGCGCTCCCGCCTGGCCGCCGCGGGAGCCGCGGGGGGCGGGCGGCGCGACCGGCGCCGCGCCGCGCTGGACGAGCTGGTGGCCCGCCGCCGCCGTCAGCTGGACCGCGCACCCGGCTGACCCGGCGCCAGCCCCCGAGCGCCGCCGTCAGCGCGGAGGGGCGTCCCGCAGCTGGCAGGTGATGCGGGAGGTGCACACCCGCCGGCCCCGCTCGTCGGTGATGACCACCTCGTAGGTGGCCGTGGTGCGCCCCTGGTGCAGCGGCTCGGTGCGTCCGGTGACCACGCCGGAGCGCACCGCCCGGTGGTGGGTGGCGTTGATGTCCACGCCCACGGCCACCCGGCCCTCGCCGGCGCACAGGGCGGCGGCCACCGAGCCGAGCGTCTCGGCCAGCACCACCGACGCGCCGCCGTGCAGCAGGCCGTAGGGCTGGGTGTTGCCCTCCACGGGCATGGTGCCGGTGGGGCGGGCGGGGTCGCTCAGGTCCAGGCGGATGCCCATCCGCTCGATGAGCGTCCCCGCGGTGGACAGGACGGCGTTGCCGGTGAGGTGCTCCGGGACGCCGGTCGGGGAGGTGGGGCTGTCGGTCACCCCGCCTAGGCTGGCAGACGTGACGACGACGAGCAGCGCCACCAGCGTGGACGCCGTGCTGGAGGGGCCCCGTCCCCGCCTCCTGCTGGTGGACGGCCACTCGCTGGCCTACCGGGCCTTCTTCGCCCTGCCCGCGGAGAACTTCTCCACCTCGACCGGGCAGGTCACCAACGCCGTGTACGGCTTCACCTCGATGCTCATCAACCTCCTGCGCGACGAGGCCCCCACGCACGTCGGCGTGGCGTTCGACGTCTCCAAGCGCACCTTCCGCACCGAGGAGTACCCCGAGTACAAGGCCGGCCGCTCCGCCACCCCGACCGAGTTCACCGGCCAGGTCGACCTCGTCAAGGAGGTCCTCGCCGCGCTGCGCATCGCGGTGGTGACCAAGGAGGGCTACGAGGCGGACGACGTCATCGCCACCCTCACCGGCGCCGCCCGCGCCCAGGGCGCCGAGGTGCTGGTGGTCACCGGTGACCGCGACGCCTTCCAGCTGGTCGACGAGGCCACGACGGTGCTCTACCCGCGCAAGGGCGTGTCCGACCTGGCCCGCATGACCCCGGAGGCCGTCGAGGAGAAGTACGGCGTCCGCCCCGAGCGCTACGGGGACCTCGCCGCCCTGGTGGGCGAGACCAGCGACAACCTGCCCGGCGTGCCCGGCGTCGGGCCCAAGACCGCCGCCAAGTGGCTCACCGCCCACGGGGACCTGCAGGGCCTCGTCGCCGGCGTCGGGTCGCTGACGGGCAAGGCCGGCCAGTCCCTGCGCGACCACCTCGACCAGGTGCTGCGCAACAAGCGCCTCAACGCGCCCGTGCGCGACCTGGAGCTGCCCGTCGTCGTCGACGACCTCGCCGTGCGCCCGTGGGACCGCGAGGAGGTCCACCGGGTCTTCGACGGCCTGGAGTTCCGCGTCCTGCGCGACCGGCTGTTCGCGACCCTGTCCGCCGACGAGCCCGAGGTGGACGGCGGCTTCGCCGTCAGCGCCGAGCGCCCCGCCGGGTCCGACGCCGCCGCGTGGATCGCCGCGCACGCCGCCCCGGGCGGGCCCGCCTCCGGCGTGGCCGTGCTGGGCCGGTGGAGCGGAGGGTCCGGTGACGCCTGGGGCCTGGCCCTGGCCGGTGCTGACGGCGCCACCGCCTGGTTCGACCTGCGCGAGCTCTCCCCGGACGCCGAGGCCGCCCTCGCGGCGTGGCTCGCCGACGCCGACGCCCCGAAGGTCCTCCACGACGCCAAGCCCGCCCTGCACGCCCTCGCCGAGCGGGGGACGCCGCTGGCCGGCCTGGTGGCCGACACCGCGCTCGCGGCGTACCTGTGCCAGCCCGACCAGCGCAGCTACGACCTCGCCGACCTCGCCGTGAGGTTCCTCCAGCGCGAGCTCAAGGTCGACGAGGACGCCGCCGGCGCCGGGGAGCAGCAGGGCGTGCTCGACCTGGACGGCGACGCCGCCGGTCCCGACGAGGGGCAGCTCGCCTGCGTGCGCGCGGCCGCCGCCCTGGAGCTGTCGGCGGTGCTGGCCGAGCAGGTCGAGCAGCGCGGCGGCACCCAGCTGCTCGGCGAGCTCGAGCTGCCGCTGGTGCCCCTGCTCGCGCAGATGGAGGCCGACGGCATCGCCGTCGACACCGCCGCGCTGGAGCGTCTCGAGGGCGAGTTCGCCGAGGTGGTGGCCGACGCCGCCGAGGAGGCCTACGCGGCCATCGGCGGGCAGAAGATCAACCTCGGCTCGCCCAAGCAGCTGCAGGTGGTGCTCTTCGAGCAGCTGGGCATGCCCAAGACCAAGCGCACCAAGACCGGCTGGACCACGGACGCCGAGGCCCTCGCCGACCTCAACGTCCGCCAGCCGCACCCCTTCCTCGACCACCTGCTCCGGCACCGCGACGCCTCGCGGCTGCGCCAGACCGTCGAGGGGCTGCTCAAGGCCGTCGCCGACGACGGGCGCATCCACACGACCTTCCAGCAGACCATCGCGGCCACCGGTCGCCTGAGCTCGACCGACCCGAACCTGCAGAACATCCCGATCCGCACCGCCGAGGGCCGCCGGATCCGCGAGGCGTTCGTCGTCGGCCGGGACGCCGAGGTCCTCCTCACCGCCGACTACAGCCAGATCGAGATGCGGATCATGGCGCACCTGTCCGGCGACGAGGGCCTCATCGAGGCCTTCCGCTCCGGTGAGGACCTGCACCGCTTCGTGGGCGCCCGCGTCTTCGGGGTGGAGCCCGCCGACGTCACCGGCGAGATGCGCGCCAAGATCAAGGCGATGTCCTACGGCCTGGCCTACGGGCTGTCGGCGTTCGGCCTGTCGCGCCAGCTCACCATCCCCGTCGACGAGGCCCGCGGCCTCATGGACGACTACTTCGCCCGGTTCGGCGGCGTGCGCGACTACCTGCGCGGCGTGGTCGAGGAGGCGCGGGCCACCGGCTTCACCGAGACCGTCCTGGGGCGTCGCCGGTACCTGCCCGACCTCACCAGCGACAACCGGCAGCGGCGAGAGATCGCCGAGCGGATGGCGCTGAACGCGCCCATCCAGGGCTCCGCGGCGGACGTCATCAAGTTGGCGATGCTGGGGGTGGAGCGGGCCCTGCGCGAGCAGGACCTGCGCTCGCGGCTGCTGCTGCAGGTGCACGACGAGCTCGTCGTCGACGTCGCCCCCGGTGAGCGGGAGGCGGTGGAGGCCCTCCTGCGCGAGCAGATGGGGGCCCGCGTCCAGGAGCGCACGCAGCTGAGCGTGCCGCTGGACGTGTCGGTGGGCGCCGGGGCGTCCTGGCACGAGGCCGGCCACTGATCCCCCGGAGGGGTGACAGCGGCCCCCACCCCTCCTGACGGCGTCGCCGCGGTCGATGGAGGGGTGTGGAGACCACCGCGCCGCTGGACGCCGCCCCCTCGCGGCGCAGCGCCGTGACGCGCTGGACCGCGGTCCTGGCCGACGCCCGGCAGGAGCGGCGGTTCCGCGCGGCCCGCGCCCACGTCATGCGGCGGGACGTGCAGGTGGTCGCCGTGGCCCTCATCGCCTACAACGCGTGGTCGGCGGGTGAGAAGCTGCTCGACGCGCCGGCCTCCGCGGGGGGCCTGGGCCTGGTCGCCAACAACGCCGTCCTGCTGGTCGCCTGCGTGGCGGCCGTCCTCGTGGTGCGGCGCGTGCGCACCTGGGTCGGGGCCGCTGCGGTGCTCGTCTGCGGCGTGGGGGTCTACACGGTCGTCAACGTGGCGAGCGTGGTCGGGCAGGTCTTCCCACCGCAGTCCGCCGTCCTCATCGCGGTGATGTCGGTGGCGGTGCTGTACCTGCACGCGCAGCTGCCGGTCGCGGCGACCGCCGCGCTCACGGGCCTGTGGACGCTGGTGAGCACCGGGGCGATCGCCGTGGCCATCGCCCGGCTCCCCGCGGGCGACCCGCGCGGCGGCTGGGACGTCCTCGTGGAGGGCGGCGTCCTCATGGTCATCATCAACGCCATCGGTCTGGTCTCGACGCACCGGACCGCGGTGGGGGAGCGGATGCTCTTCGCCGAGCGCGAGCACGTCCAGCGCCTGTCCACCACCGACCCGCTCACCGGGGCGGCCAACCGCCGCCGGTGGGAGCAGCAGCTCGACGCCGCGTGGCGGGAGTGCGGGCGCGACGGCTCGCCGGTGGGCCTGCTGCTCGTGGACGTCGACAGGTTCAAGGCGGTCAACGACCGCTTCGGCCACTCCGGCGGGGACGACGTGCTGCGCCGCGTGGCGCAGCTGCTGTCCGCCCGCGCCCAGCGCGGCCGCGACCTCGTGGCGCGCCTGGGTGGCGACGAGTTCGCGGTGGTGCTGCCCGGGACCCCCCTGGAGGCCGTCCGCGAGATCGCCGACGCGCTCCTGGCGGACGTCCGGGCGCTGCGCACGAGCGTCCCGGCGGACGACCCCCTGAGCGTGCTCGCCCTGAGCGTCGGCGCGGGAGCCGCCGTCCCCCCGGCAGGGGCGGCGGCGGGGTCGGGGTGGGGCGGCGCGGTCGCCGAGGTCGACGCGCTGCTCTACCGGGCCAAGGCCGACGGACGGGACCGGGTCTGCTCGGCGGCCTCCCCGGAGGAGCGCCCCGCGGCGGGCCTCACGCGCTGAGCCGCTCGCACACGAAGACGGCGGTGCCCGGCAGGTGCTCGCCGCGCAGCGCGCTCCACCCGCCCCAGGTGGGCTGCTCCGGGTGGCTCCACTCCGGCTCCACGAGGTCGACGAGGCCGAAGCCGGCGCCGCGCAGGAGCCGCACCCAGTCGCCGAGCGTGCGGTGGTGCTCCGCGTACAGGAGCGCGCCGTCGTCGTCGCGCTCCACGTACGGGGCCCTGTCGAAGTAGGAGCGGTCGGCCACGAGACCGCGCGGCCCGGGGTCGTCGGGGAAGGCCCAGCGCACCGGGTGGCTGACCGAGAACGACCACCGCCCGCCGGGCACCAGCACGCGGTGCACCTCGGCCAGCACCCCGGCGGCGTCCGCGGTGAAGGGCAGCGCCCCGTACGCGGAGAAGGCCACGTCCGCGCTGGCGGCGGCCAGCGGCAGGCGGCCCGCGTCGGCCTGGAGCACCGGCACCGCCGTCCCGCCGGCGGCGTCGAGGGCCCGGCTGCGGGCGAGCATGCCGGCCGAGAGGTCCACGCCGACCGCGCGCGCCCCCTGGCGGGCGACCCAGCGCGAGCCCTGTCCCGCCCCGCAGCCGACCTCGAGCACGACGGCGCCGGCGAGCTCGGCGGGGTCTCCCAGCAGGTGCGCCTCGTCCTCGGTGAGGCCCTCGGGGCCCCAGACCAGCACGTCAGTGCCGAGGGTGGCCCCGTGGTCCTCGAGGTAGGTGGTGGAGGCGCCGTCCCAGTGGCTGCGGCTGGCGCGCACGCTCTCGTCGGCGCCCGCGGGGCCGTACCCCGCGCTGGAAAGGGGTCCGCTCATTCCGGTAGTCTCTCTGCTGGGTGTGTCGTGCGCTGTCGGAGGTCCCGTTCCCCGGGGCCGAGGCCAGCGGCGCCGGCCGCCGCGGTGATGAGGCTGAGACTCACGCCGGTCCGCACGCTGGTCCGCCGGCGGAGGTCCGGTGGCTCCCTGGTGCTGGTCCCCGTGGTGCTCGTGCGCGCGACGCTCCCGTCAACCGCCCACCACTCATTCCCTGTCCGCATCGGAGCCCACCCCTTCATGACCGCCACCCTCCCGACGTCGAGCGCTCCCCAGGTCGCCATCAACGACATCGGCACCGCCGAAGAGCTGCTCGCCGCGATCGACGAGACGATCAAGTACTTCAACGACGGGGACATCGTCTCCGGCACCATCGTCAAGGTCGACCGCGACGAGGTCCTCCTCGACATCGGCTACAAGACCGAGGGCGTCATCCCCTCGCGCGAGCTGTCCATCAAGCACGACGTCGACCCCAGCGAGGTCGTCGGCGTCGGCGACGAGGTCGAGGCCCTCGTCCTCCAGAAGGAGGACAAGGAAGGCCGCCTCATCCTGTCCAAGAAGCGGGCTCAGTACGAGCGCGCCTGGGGCACGATCGAGAAGCTGAAGGAGGAGGACGGCGTCGTCACCGGCACCGTCATCGAGGTCGTCAAGGGCGGCCTCATCCTCGACATCGGCCTGCGCGGCTTCCTGCCCGCCTCCCTCGTCGAGATGCGCCGCGTGCGCGACCTGGCCCCCTACGTGGGCCAGCAGCTCGAGGCGAAGATCATCGAGCTCGACAAGAACCGCAACAACGTGGTCCTGTCGCGCCGCGCCTGGCTGGAGGAGACCCAGTCGGCCGTCCGCCAGAACTTCCTGCAGACCCTGCAGCGCGGCCAGGTCCGCCCGGGCGTCGTGTCCTCGATCGTCAACTTCGGCGCCTTCGTCGACCTCGGCGGCGTGGACGGCCTCGTGCACGTCTCCGAGCTCTCCTGGAAGCACATCGACCACCCCTCCGAGGTCGTCGAGGTGGGCCAGGAGGTCAAGGTCGAGGTCCTCGACGTCGACATGGACCGCGAGCGCGTCTCCCTGTCGCTGAAGGCGACCCAGGAGGACCCGTGGCAGCAGTTCGCCCGGACCCACGCGATCGGCCAGGTCGTCCCCGGCAAGGTCACCAAGCTCGTCCCGTTCGGTGCGTTCGTGCGCGTCGAGGAGGGCATCGAGGGCCTGGTCCACATCTCCGAGCTGGCCGAGCGCCACGTGGAGCTGCCGGAGCAGGTCGTCAACGTCGGTGACGACATCTTCGTCAAGGTCATCGACATCGACCTCGAGCGCCGCCGCATCTCCCTGTCGCTGAAGCAGGCGAACCAGGGCGTCGACACCGAGTCGGACGACTTCGACCCGTCGCTGTACGGCATGGCCGCGGAGTACGACGAGGCGGGGAACTACAAGTACCCCGAGGGCTTCGACCCCGAGACCAACGACTGGCTCGAGGGCTTCGAGGCGCAGCGCGAGGAGTGGGAGCGGCAGTACGCCGAGGCCCACGCCCGCTGGGAGGCGCACCGCAAGCAGGTCGCCGAGGCGCGCACCCGCGACGCCGAGGCCGCGAGCTCGGGCGAGTCGGCCCCGACGAGCTACTCCAGCTCGGCCCCGGTCGAGGCCAGCTCGAGCCGCTCCAACGGCCCCGCGGCGGAGGGCACCCTGGCCTCCGACGAGGCGCTGGCGGCCCTGCGCGAGAAGCTCACCGGCGGCTGATGCGCCGCTGAGCGCTCGCTCACGCACGACGAGGCCCCGCACCCCTTCCGGGGGGTGCGGGGCCTCGTCCGTGTCCGGCTGTCCCCGCCGTAGGGTCGCCGGGTGCTGTACGTGGGGCTGACCGGCGGTGTGGGAGCGGGCAAGAGCACGGCGGCCGCTGTGCTGCGGGACCTGGGGGCCGTGGTGGTCGACGCCGACGCCATCGCCCGCGAGGTGGTCGCGCCGGGGTCGCCCGGGCTCGCCGCCGTCGTCGCCGAGTTCGGGCAGGGCGTGCTGGGCGCCGACGGTGCGCTGGACCGGCCCGCGCTGGGCCGGGTGGTCTTCGCCGACCCCTCGCGCCGGCGGGCCCTGGAGGCGGTCACCCACCCCCTCGTGCTGGCGCGGACGGAGCAGCTGGTGGCCCGGGCGCAGGCGGAGGACCCGTCCGCCGTCGTCGTCCACGACATCCCGCTGCTCGTCGAGCTGCGCCGCACGGACAGGTACCACCTGGTGCTCGCCGTCATGGCGGACGAGGAGGTGCGGCTGCGCCGGCTCACCCGCGGCCGGGGGATGTCCGACGACGACGCGCGCGCCCGCGTCGCGGCCCAGGCCGACGACGACGCCCGCCGCGCCGCGGCCGACGTGCTCCTGGACGGGTCCGGCTCCCCGGAGCAGCTCGCCGAGCAGCTGCGGGCGCTGTGGACCGAGCGCCTGGTGCCCTTCGAGGAGCACCTGCGGCGCGGGGAGCAGGCCCCTCGTCCCCACCGCCCCGTCCTCGTCCCACCGGACCCGGCGTGGGCGGCCGCGGGGGAGCGCCTCGTGGCACGCGTGGCGCGGGCCGCGGGGGACCGGGCCCTCGACGTGCAGCACACCGGGTCCACCGCGGTGCCGGGGCTGCTCGCGAAGGACTGCATCGACCTGCAGGTGGTCTGCCCCGACCTGGTGACGGCGCGGGAGGTGGCCGGGGACCTGCGCTCCGCCGGGCTGGTGGCGCCCCCGGGGGAGTGGTGGGACCAGCCGACCTCGCGCCGCGGGCAGGGGGGCGAGGACTACCGCCGGGTGCCGAAGGCGTTCGCCGTCAACGCCGACCCGGGCAGGCGCGTCGACTGCCACGTGCGCGACGCCGCCAACCCGGAGGTGCGCGAGGTGCTGGCCTTCCGCGACGCGCTGCGCGCCGACCCGCGCGCCCGCGAGGCGTACGCCCTGCTCAAGCGGGGTCTGGCGGCCAAGCACCACGACATCGACGGCTACGCGGCGGGCAAGACGGAGTTCATCGCCGAGGTGCTCGCCCGCTCGTCGTGACCGCGGCGAGCGGTGCAGGGCCGCTCAGGAACAGCGGGTGTCAGACCCGGCGTTCAGACTGTCACCATGCGCCCGGTCACCGATCTCCAGCGTCGCGTCGCGCCCTTCACCGTCGAGTCCGAGTTCTCGCCCGCCGGTGACCAGCCGACGGCCATCGCCGACATCACCCGCCGCATCCAGGCCGGGGAGAAGGACGTCGTGCTGCTCGGCGCCACCGGCACCGGCAAGTCCGCCACCACGGCCTGGACGATCGAGCAGCTGCAGCGGCCCACCCTGGTGCTCGCGCCGAACAAGACCCTCGCCGCGCAGCTGGCCAACGAGTTCCGCGAGCTGCTGCCCAACAACGCGGTCGAGTACTTCGTCTCGTACTACGACTACTACCAGCCCGAGGCGTACGTCCCGCAGTCCGACACCTACATCGAGAAGGACTCCTCGATCAACGAGGAGGTCGAGCGGCTGCGGCACTCGGCCACCAACTCGCTGCTGACCCGCCGCGACGTGGTCGTGGTGGCGTCGGTCTCGTGCATCTACGGCCTGGGCACGCCCCAGGAGTACGTCGACAGGATGGTGACGCTGAAGGTCGGCGACACCGTCGAGCGGGACGACCTGCTCCGGCAGTTCGTCACCATGCAGTACACCCGCAACGACCTCGCCTTCACGCGCGGCACCTTCCGGGTGCGGGGCGACACCATCGAGATCATCCCCGTGTACGAGGAGCACGCGATCCGCATCGAGATGTTCGGTGACGAGATCGAGAAGCTCTACCTGCTGCACCCGCTCACCGGCGAGGTCCTGCGCGACGAGTCGACCATGCACCTGTTCCCGGCCACCCACTACGTCGCCGGCCCGGAGCGCATGGAGCGCGCCATCGGCACCATCGAGGCCGAGCTGGCCTCGCGCCTGGCGGAGATGGAGTCGCAGGGCAAGCTGCTCGAGGCGCAGCGGCTGCGCATGAGGACCACGTACGACATCGAGATGATGCGCCAGGTGGGCACCTGCGCCGGCATCGAGAACTACTCCCGCCACATCGACGGTCGCGCCGCCGGCACCGCGCCCCACACCCTGCTCGACTACTTCCCCGAGGACTTCCTCCTCGTCATCGACGAGTCGCACGTCACGGTGCCGCAGATCGGGGCGATGTACGAGGGCGACATGAGCCGCAAGCGGACCCTGGTCGACCACGGCTTCCGGCTCCCGTCCGCCATGGACAACCGGCCGCTGACGTGGGAGGAGTTCCTCGAGCGGATCGGGCAGACGGTCTACCTCTCGGCCACCCCCGGCGACTACGAGATGTCGCGCGTGAAGGGCGAGTTCGTCGAGCAGGTCATCCGCCCCACCGGGCTCGTCGACCCCCAGGTGGTGCTGCGCCCCACGAAGGGCCAGATCGACGACCTGCTCGGGCAGATCCGCGAGCGGGCCGCCAAGGACGAGCGCGTCCTGGTGACCACCCTGACCAAGAAGATGGCCGAGGACCTCACCGACTACCTGCTCGACCAGGGCGTGCGGGTGCGCTACCTGCACTCCGAGGTCGACACGCTGCGCCGCGTGGAGCTGCTGCGCGAGCTGCGCCAGGGCGACTACGACGTGCTCGTGGGCATCAACCTGCTGCGCGAGGGCCTCGACCTGCCCGAGGTGAGCCTGGTGAGCATCCTCGACGCCGACAAGGAGGGGTTCCTGCGCTCGGCGCGCTCCCTCATCCAGACCATCGGCCGCGCGGCCCGCAACGTCTCGGGCCAGGTGCACATGTACGCCGACCGGGTCACCCCGTCGATGGAGCAGGCCATCGACGAGACCAACCGGCGCCGCGAGAAGCAGATCGCCTACAACCGCGAGCGCGGCGTGGACCCGATGCCGCTGCGCAAGAAGATCGCCGACATCACCGACCTCATCGCCCGGGAGGACGCCGACACGGCGGCGCTGCTGGGCGGCAGCGGGCGGCAGCAGTCGCGCGGCAAGGCGCCCGTGCCGGGCATGGCGTCGGCCGGGGGCGGCGCGGGACGCGCCACCGCGGGCATGGCCGGGGCGGAGCTGTCCGACCTCATCCAGCAGCTGTCCGACCAGATGCACGCGGCGGCGGCGGAGCTGCAGTTCGAGCTCGCCGCGCGGCTGCGTGACGAGATCGGAGACCTCAAGCGCGAGCTGCGGGGGATGCAGCGGGCCACCACCGTCTGACGGGCGGCAGATCAGGGCGGCAGATCAGGGCGGCAGATCAGGACGGCCGCGGGCGGCTCGCCACCCGGCCTCCACGGCGTGCGGGCGTGGAAAGGTCAAGGTACGGTAAAGAGAACGTGAGGGGAGTATCCCTGCGCGCAGGTTCGTCATCACGGATCCCGGCCCCGGCCGGGACCCGGGCCTGCGGCTGACCGGCCTGCGCCGGCAGTGGGAGAGACCTCCGGTCATTTCGCGTCAGATCGAAACCCGGAGGTTCCCGTGGACGTCCCCCTCTGGCTGTGGGGTGTCACCCTCGCCGTCATCATCGCCATGATCGCCTACGACTTCATCGGGCACGTGCGCACACCGCACGCCCCGTCGATCCGCGAGGCCGCGGTCTGGTCGGCGGCCTACGTGGGCATCGCCGTCGTGTTCGGCCTGCTCATCCTCGTCTTCTACGGCGGCCAGTACGGCGGTGAGTACTTCGCCGGCTACATCACGGAGAAGGCGCTCAGCGTCGACAACCTCTTCGTCTTCGTGCTGATCCTGTCCAGCTTCGGCGTGCCGCGCGAGTACCAGCAGAAGGTGCTCCTCATCGGCATCGCGATCGCCATCGTGCTGCGCGGCATCTTCATCGCCGTGGGCGCTGCGGCCATCCAGAACTTCTCCTGGATCTTCTGGATCTTCGGCGCCATCCTCATCTACACGGCGATCGCCCAGGTCAGGGCCCAGAACGACCACGACGAGGAGTACAAGGAGAACGCGGTCCTGCGCTTCACCAAGCGCATCCTCCCGACCACCGACGACTACCACGGCGACAAGTTCACCGTGAAGGTCGACGGCAAGCGGTTCGTCACGCCGATGCTGGTGGTCATCATCGCGATCGGCACCGCCGACCTCATCTTCGCGGTCGACTCGATCCCGGCGATCTTCGGCCTCACGCAGGAGGCCTACCTGGTCTTCGCGGCCAACGCGTTCTCGCTGCTCGGTCTGCGCCAGCTGTACTTCCTCATCGACGGCCTGCTCGACCGCCTGGTCTACCTCCACTACGGCCTGGCCGCGATCCTCGCGTTCATCGGCGCCAAGCTGATCATCCACGCGATGCACGAGAACGAGCTGCCGTTCCTCAACGGCGGCGAGCACATCACCGCCATCCCGGAGATCTCCACGCCCGTCTCGCTAGGGTTCATCGTCGTCGCGCTCGCACTGACCACGGTGCTGAGCCTGCGGAAGTCGAAGAAGGACGAGCAGGACGTCGACAGCCAGCACGCCGACCGCGAGGGGAACACCGTGAGCAGCACCACCGGAGCCGGACCCGGCTCCACCCGCCAGGACGGCTGACGGTGCAGGAGCTGCCGACCTGGTTCGAGGTCGGCACCCTCGTCGCGCTCGTGGGGCTGCTGCTCGCCGACCTGCTGGTCGTCGGGCGGCGGCCTCACGTGCCGTCCACCAAGGAGAGCGCCCTGTGGGTGGGCTTCTACGTGGCCCTCGCCGTCGTGTTCGGCGTGGTGATGCTGCTCATCCCCGGAGGAGGGACGGAGCCCTCCTCGGAGTTCTTCGCCGGGTGGATCACCGAGTACTCGCTCAGCGTCGACAACCTCTTCGTCTTCGTCATCATCATGTCGAGGTTCGCGGTGCCCGCGGAGGACCAGCAGAAGGTCCTCATGGTGGGGATCCTCATCGCGCTGGTGCTGCGGGGGATCTTCATCCTGCTCGGCGCGGCCGTCATCGAGCAGTTCAGCTGGGTCTTCTACATCTTCGGCGCGTTCCTCATCTACACCGCGGTCAAGCTCGTCCTCGACAGGAACGACGACGAGGAGTACGAGGACAACGCCCTGATCCGCCGCATGCGGAAGGTGCTCCCCCTCACCGAGTCCTACGACGGCGCCAAGGTCCGGACCGAGGTGGACGGCAAGAAGCTGTTCACGCCCATGATCATCGTGTTCTTCGCCATCGGCAGCACCGACCTGCTCTTCGCGCTGGACTCCATCCCGGCGATCTTCGGGCTCACCGAGGACCCGTTCCTCGTCTACACCGCCAACATCTTCGCCCTCATGGGCCTGCGGCAGCTGTACTTCCTCCTCGGCGGCCTGCTGGACCGGCTGGTGTACCTGTCGATCGGGCTCGCGGTGGTCCTCGGCGGCATCGGGGTGAAGCTGGTGCTGGAGGCGCTGCACACCAACGAGCTGCCCTTCCTCAACGGCGGTGAGGGGTTCTCCTGGGCGCCGGAGGTCCCGATCTGGGTCTCACTGGTCTTCATCGTGGCCGTGCTCGCCATCACCACGGTCGCCAGCCTGCTCCGCAGCCGCCAGCTGGAGCGCCGCGGGCAGGCATGAGGCCCACCCGCCACGCCAGCCGGAGCCAACCCGAGCGGTCGACGTCGGCCGACCTCAGCGGGCGGTCACCAGCCCCGGGCCCGGTACTCCGCCAGGCGCGGGCGCTCCGCGCCGATCGTCGTGGTCTCCCCGTGGCCGGGGTGCACCACGGTGCTGTCCGGCAGGACGGCGAAGACCCGCTCCTCGAGGTCGTCCATGAGCGAGGTGAAGTCCTCCGGTGACCACGTCTTCCCGGGGCCGCCGGGGAAGAGCGAGTCGCCGGTGAACAGGTGGGCCACCTCCCCGTCGGCGCCGGACAGGGCGCCCGCCGGCAGCAGCAGGGCCACGGACCCCGGGGTGTGCCCGCGCAGCGCGATGACCCCCAGCTCGTGCTGCCCGACGCCGACCACGTCGCCGTGGCGCAGGCGGCGGTCGGGCGCCAGCGGCAGCGCGTCGGCGTCGTCGTCCCCGGCTGCCGTGGTGGCGCCCGTGACCTCCGCGACACGGACCAGCGCGCCGGTGTGGTCGTCGTGGCGGTGGGTCGTCACCACGAGGCCCCGCCCCCGCTCCCGCGCCGGTAGGGCGTCGTCGAGCAGGGCCAGGAGCGTCTCGGGCTCCGCAGCGGCGTCGACGAGGAGCCACCCGCCGCTGCCCCCGGTGGCCACGGGGTCGGTCAGCAGGTAGCAGCGGTTGTCCATCGGCCCCACCGAGACCGTCCGCAGGTCCAGCATCAGCGCACCAGCTCCTGTCCGTCGGGCGCGCCGTCCCGGTGGTCCGCCGCCGCGAGGGCGTCGGCGGCCCTGACCAGCGCCAGGTGGGAGAGCGCCTGGGGAGTGTTGCCCAGCTGGTGGCCCTCGCGCACGTCGTACTCCTCCGAGAGCAGCCCGACGTCGTTGCGCAGCTCCAGGAGCCGGCGCATGAGCGCGTGGCCGTCGGCGGCGCGCCCGCTGCGCGCGTACTGCTCCACCAGCCAGAACGAGCACGCCAGGAAGGGGTGCTCCCCGGGCGGCAGCCCGTCGGAGGAGGCCTCGGTGCGGTAGCGGATCACCAGGCCGTCGGGCACCAGGTCGGACTCGATGGCCGCGACCGTGGCGAGCATCACCGGGTGGTTGGCCTCCACGAAGCCCACCTGGGGCAGCTGCAGCAGCGACGCGTCCACCTCCCGCGAGCCGTAGTGCTGCACGAAGCAGCCGCGGCCGGGCCGGTCGGGGGTCCCCGCGTCGACGCCGTGCTGCAGCACCTCCTCGCGCACCTGGTCGCGCAGGGCCTCCCACTGCTCCGCGGGGCCGTCCAGGCCCCGCTCGCGCACGGCGCGCACACCGCGGTCGAGCGCGGCCCAGACCATCACCCGGGAGTGGACGTAGTACTGCTCGGGACCGCGCATCTCCCAGATGCCGGAGTCCTTGCGGCTGCTGTGCGCCACCACGAAGTCGAGCAGGGCGCGCTGCATGGGCCAGGAGAACTCGTCCTCGGCCAGGCCCGCGCGGCGCGCGGCGTCCAGGGCCACCATCACCTCGCCCAGGACGTCGGCCTGGTACTGGTCGACGGCGCCGTTCCCGATGCGCACCGGCCTGGCCCCGCCGAACCCGGCCAGGTGGTCGAGCTCCCGCTCGGGCAGGTCCCGCGCGCCGTCCACCGCGTACATGATCTGCAGGTCCTCGGGGTCCCCGGCGATCGCGCGCAGCAGCCAGCCGCGCCACTCGCGGGCCTCCTCGGTGTAGCCGTGCTCGAGCAGCGCCTCCAGCGTGAGCGCCGCGTCGCGCAGCCAGCAGTACCGGTAGTCCCAGTTGCGCGTGCCGCCGGGCATCTCCGGCAGCGACGTCGTGGCGGCGGCCACGATGCCGCCGGTGTCCTCGTGGGTGAGGGCCCGCAGCACCAGCAGCGACCTCACCACCGCGCGGGCGTACGGGCCCTCGGCGGCGGGCCCGTCCCCGCGGTCGGCCCACTCCTGCCACCAGCGCCGGGTGCTCTCCAGCCTGCCGTCGACCTCCATCGGCAGCGGCGGCTCCCGGTGGGAGGGGTACCAGGTCAGCACCGTGTCGACCACCTGCCCCGCGGCCACCGCGATCTTGCCGGCGTGCGTGCGCCCCCTCGCCTTCGGCAGCTTGCCGGTGGTCCGCAGCAGCACCGCGTCCGGGCCGGCGCTGGCGAGCAGGCCCTTGGCGGCGTCGCCCTTGCCGCCGACGCGCCGCAGCCACGGCACCACGGCCCCGTAGCCGAAGCGGATGACCAGCTCCTGGCGCAGCTCCACCCGGCCCGAGACGCCCTCCACGCGGCGCACCAGGTCGGCGCGGCGGTCGCCCACGGGCATGCAGTCGACGACGTCGACGACGCCGCCGTCCTCCAGCGTCCACCGGGTCCGCAGCGTGAACGAGTCGCCCTCGTAGCGGCGCTCCACCGACACCACCGCCGGCCCGTCCTGCGCCGGGGCGATGGTCCAGTGGCCGTTCTCGCGCGTGCCCAGCAGCGCCGCGAACGCGGCGGGGGAGTCGAAGCGCGGCAGGCACATCCAGTCGACCGCGCCGCGGCGGCTCACCAGGGCGGCGGTGTGGCAGTCACCGATGAGGGCGTAGTCCTCGATCCGCAGGTCTGCCTGCTGGTCGGGCTGCTGCTGGGGCTGCTGGTCCGGCTGCTGGTGGTCCGGTGCTGCTGACACCGCGCCATGGTGCACCCAGGGGCGATCTTCGGCAGGCTGAGCCGCGTGAGCGCGCACGAGGAGCAGGCGACCGGCGGCACCGAGAGCGGACGCGGGGGCGTCGACGGTCCCGAGCAGAGCGGCGGCGGCGGGCACGGCGCCGCCGGCCGGAAGGGCCACACCGGCGGTGACCCGGTGGCGACGCTGCTCGTGCTCGGCGCCAGCGGTGACCTCGCCTCGCGGCTGCTCCTGCCGGGGCTGGCGCGGCTGCTGGTGTCCGACCGCGACGAGGACCCCGCCCACGGGCACGGGTCCTCCCTGCAGCTGGTGGGCGCCGGCTCGGAGGACTGGGACGACGACCGCTGGCGCGAGGTGGTGACCGGTGCCTTCGCCGACGCCCAGCAGCACGTCGACGACGACCGCCCCGACGGGTGGGAGGCCGCGTGCGCCGTGCGCGACGCCAGCCGGTACCAGCAGGTGGACGTCACCGACCCGGAGGCGCTGAACGCGCTGCTGCACTCCTGCACCGCGCCGGTGGCCGTCTACTTCGCCCTGCCGCCCGCGGTCACGGCGAAGGCCTGCGAGAACCTCGTCGGGCAGGAGCTGCCCGAGAGCACCCGCCTGGTGATGGAGAAGCCCTTCGGGTCCGACGAGGCCTCCGCCCACCACCTCAACGAGGTGGTGGCCCAGCTGGTCCCCGAGGAGCACGTCCACCGCGTCGACCACTTCCTGGGCACGTCCGCGGTGCTCAACGTCTTCGGCGTCCGGTTCGCCAACCGCCTCTTCGAGCCGACCTGGAACGCTGGCCACGTCGAGCGGGTCGACGTGGTCTACGACGAGGACCTGGGCCTGGAGGGCCGCGCCCGGTACTACGACAGGGCCGGCGCGCTCAAGGACATGATCCAGAGCCACCTGCTGCAGGTGCTGGCGGTGCTCGCCATGGACGCCCCCGCCAGCCTCGACGAGCGCGAGTTCCGCGATCGCAAGGCGCAGGTCCTGCGCGCCACCCGCCTGGCCGGGACGCCGGCCGAGGCCAGCCGCCGCGCGGTCTACACGGCCGGGCGCATGGGGGACCGCGACCTGCCCGACTACCAGGCCGAGGACGGCGTCGACCCCTCCCGCCAGACCGAGACCCTGGCGGAGGTGGTGCTGCACGTCGACACCTGGCGCTGGGCGGGCGTGCCGTTCCGGCTGCGGTCGGGCAAGGGGCTGGGCCGGGCGCGCAAGGAGGCCGTCATCACCTTCAAGCCCGTCCCGCACCTCATGGGCGGCCTGCGCGGCGAGGCGCGCCCGACGCGCATGAGGCTCTCCTTCAAGCCCGGGACCATCAACCTCGACCTGACGGTGAACGCTGAGGGCGACCCCTTCGACCTCGAGGAGGCCACCCTGAGCGCGCAGCTGGGCGACTCCCAGCTGCCGGCCTACGGCGAGGTGCTCGCCGGCGTGCTCGACGGCGACCCGCTGCTGTCCGTGCGCGGTGACACCGCCGAGGACTGCTGGCGCATCCTCGCCCCCGTCATCGCCGCGTGGGAGGCCGACGAGGTGCCCCTGGAGACCTACCCGGCCGGCAGCGACGGCCCCGACCCCACGGACGCCTTCCCCGTCTTCTGAGGGCCCGCTGAGAGCCCGGGGGCCGCCGGCCGGCAGCCCGCCCGTCCGCCGGGGCGTTCCGGACGGGCGGGCTGTCGGTGGGTCGACCTACAGTTGACGACCGTGGATCGACTGGTCGTGCAGGGTGCTCGCGAGCACAACCTCAAGGACGTCTCCCTGGACCTCCCCCGGGACAAGATGATCGTCTTCACGGGCCTGTCGGGATCGGGGAAGTCGAGCCTCGCGTTCGACACGATCTTCGCCGAGGGGCAGCGCCGCTACGTCGAGTCGCTGTCCGCGTACGCCCGGCAGTTCCTGGGGCAGATGGACAAGCCCGACGTCGACTTCATCGAGGGCCTGTCCCCGGCGGTCTCCATCGACCAGAAGTCCACCAGCCGCAACCCCCGCTCCACGGTGGGCACGATCACCGAGATCTACGACTACCTGCGCCTGCTCTGGGCGCGCGCCGGGCGGGCGCACTGCCCCACGTGCGGGGAGCCGGTGGCGCGCCAGACGCCGCAGCAGATCGTCGACCGGCTGCTCGAGCTGCCCGAGACCACGCGGTTCCAGGTGCTGGCGCCCGTGGTCCGCGGCCGCAAGGGCGAGTTCGTCGACCTCTTCACCGACCTGCAGGCGAAGGGCTACGCCCGCGTCAGGGTGGACGGCGAGACGCTGCAGCTCAGCGACGCCGCCTCCCGGCCCGCCCTGGACAAGCGCAAGAAGCACACCATCGAGGTGGTCGTCGACCGCCTCGTCATGCGCGAGGGCGTGGGGCGCCGCCTGACGGACTCCGTCGAGACCGCCCTCGGCCTGGCCGACGGCGTCCTGCTGGTCGAGCTGGTGGAGCGCAGGTCCGCCGACGGCGACGAGGGCGCCGGGGTGGCGGCCGGTGCCGCTGACGGCCCGGTGGTGATGCGCTTCTCCGAGAAGCTCGCCTGCCCCAACGACCACCCGCTGGCGCTGGAGGAGGTCGAGCCGCGCACCTTCTCCTTCAACGCGCCCTACGGCGCCTGCCCGGAGTGCTCCGGCATCGGCACCCGCCTCGAGGTGGACCCCGAGCTCGTCGTCCCCGACCCCGACCAGACCCTCGCCGAGGGCGCCATCGCCCCCTGGAACGGCGCCGGCAGCAGCGAGTACCACCAGCGGCTCATCGGCGGCCTCGCCCAGCAGCTCGGCTTCTCCACCGACGTGCCGTGGCGGGCCCTGCCGGAGCGCGCCACGCAGGCGCTGCTGCACGGCGAGGGCTACGAGGTGCACGTCACCTACAAGAACCGGTGGGGGCGCGAGCGCTCGTACACCACCGGGTTCGAGGGCGTGCTGCCGTTCATCCAGCGCCGCCACTCCGAGACCGAGTCCGACAGCTCGCGCGAGCGCCTCGAGGGGTACATGCGCGAGGTGCCGTGCCGCGTCTGCGGCGGCGCCCGCCTGCGCCCGGAGGTCCTGGCGGTCACGGTGGGCGGCAAGTCCATCGCCCAGGCGTGCGCGCTGCCCGTCGCCGAGCTCCGCGGCTGGCTCGACACCCTCGAGCTGACCTCGCGCGAGGCGCAGATCGCCGCCGCCGTCCTCAAGGAGGTGCTGGCGCGGGTCCAGTTCCTGGTCGACGTCGGCCTGACGTACCTCTCCCTCGACCGCGCCTCGGGCACGCTCTCCGGCGGGGAGGCCCAGCGGATCCGCCTGGCCACCCAGATCGGCTCGGGCCTGGTGGGCGTGCTGTACGTCCTCGACGAGCCGAGCATCGGGCTGCACCAGCGCGACAACCGCCGCCTCATCGAGACCCTCACCCGGCTGCGGGACCTGGGCAACACCCTCATCGTGGTCGAGCACGACGAGGACACCATCCACGTGGCCGACTGGGTGGTCGACATCGGCCCGGGCGCCGGCGAGCACGGGGGCCAGGTGGTCCACTCCGGGCCCGTCGCCGAGCTGCTGGCCAACACCGGGTCCATGACCGGTGACTACCTGGCCGGCCGTCGCGCCGTGCCGGTGCCCGCCGAGCGCCGCCCCGTGGACCGCGACCGCGTGGTGAAGGTGGTGGGCGCCCGGGAGAACAACCTGCGCGGCATCGACGTCGAGCTGCCGCTCGGGGTGCTCACCGCCGTGACCGGGGTGTCCGGCTCGGGCAAGTCCAGCCTGGTCAACGACATCCTCTACAAGGTGCTGGCCAACCGGCTCAACGGCGCCCGCCAGGTGCCGGGTCGCCACACCCGGGTGGAGGGCGTGGACCAGCTCGACAAGGTGGTCCACGTCGACCAGAGCCCCATCGGGCGGACCCCGCGCTCCAACCCCGCCACGTACACGGGCGTGTGGGACGTGGTGCGCTCGCTGTTCGCGGACACCACCGAGGCGAAGGTGCGCGGCTACCAGGCCGGGCGGTTCTCCTTCAACGTCAAGGGCGGACGCTGCGAGCACTGCAGCGGTGACGGCACGATCAAGATCGAGATGAACTTCCTCCCGGACGTGTACGTGCCCTGCGAGGTCTGCCACGGCGCCCGGTACAACCGCGAGACCCTCGAGGTGCACTTCAAGGGCAAGACCGTGGCCGACGTCCTCGACATGCCCATCGAGGAGGCCGCCGAGTTCTTCGCCGCGGTGCCGCGCATCTCGCGCTACCTGCGCACCCTCGTCGACGTCGGCCTGGGCTACGTCCGGCTGGGCCAGCCCGCCCCGACGCTGTCCGGCGGCGAGGCGCAGCGCGTGAAGCTGGCCAGCGAGCTGCAGCGCCGCTCCACGGGCCGCACCGTGTACGTGCTGGACGAGCCGACCACGGGCCTGCACTTCGAGGACGTCCGCAAGCTCCTCGAGGTGCTGCAGGGGCTGGCCGACAAGGGCAACACGGTGGTGGTCATCGAGCACAACCTCGACGTCATCAAGAGCGCGGACTGGGTGCTCGACATGGGTCCCGAGGGCGGGTCGGGCGGCGGCAAGCTCATCGCCTCGGGCACTCCGGAGCAGCTGGCGGCCACCCACGAGAAGACCGGCAGCCACACCGGCCGCTTCCTGGGCCCGGTGCTGGAGGCGGCCCGGAAGCGCGACGCGGAGGTCGATCTCAGGAAGGACGGAGCCGCAGCGCCTAGCCTCGTGCCATGACGCCGGAACCGCAGGCAGCCGAGTCCCGACCCGCCCTGAGCGAGCCCGCCCGCAGCGACCTCGCTCCCGCCCGCGTGCTGCCGTGCACGCGGCGCGCCCTGCTCGCGCGCGCCGGCGCCGGGGGCGCCGTGCTCGGCGCCGCCGGGCTGCTCGCCGCCTGCGGCGGCACCGGGGAGCCCGAGGGCGCCGCGGGCTCGGGGGCGGGGGGTTCTGCCGCCAGCGGCTCCGGGAGCTCCAGCGCCGCCGGTGGAGGGGCCGGCGGTGGGGCCGGCGGTGGCGTGGCGGCCTCGCAGGTGCCGGCCGGGTCCGCCGTGGTGGTCGAGGTCGGCGGCAACGAGGTGGTCGTCGCGCAGCCGTCGGCGGGCACGTACGTCGCGTACTCGGCCGTGTGCACCCACGCCGGTGGCATCGTCAAGCCGGAGCAGGGCACCCAGCTGCGCTGCCCGCTGCACGGCAGCGTCTTCGACGCCGGGAAGGGCGGCGAGGTGCTGGAGGGACCCGCCACCGAGCCCCTCTCGCCGCTGACCGTCACCCAGCAGGGGGACCAGCTGGTCATCAGCTGACCCGCGCCGGGCGGGCCGCGCGCGGCACCGTGCGGCGGGGCGATCTCCCGGGCCACCTCACGCACACCACCGCCGCAGGTGGCAGGGTGTCGCCGTGCCCTCCGCTCCCACCGGCGGTCCCGCCGCCGGCGCTCCTCGTGACGCCTCCGCGACCTCCGCCAGCGCCCCCGGTTCCGCCTCCGGTGCCGCTTCCGGTGCCGCCCCCGGTGCCGGGGGACCTGCCGGTCCCGACGCGACCGCGGCGCCCGTCGGCCACCACGCGGAGCCGAGCGACCCCCCGCAGACCGCCGAGCACGCCCGCCTCGACGAGTGCACCGGCTCGGCGGGCCCATGGCGCCTGTGGGGCCCCTACCTCGCCGGCCGCCAGTGGGGCACCGTCCGCGAGGACTACTCGGCGGACGGCGACGCGTGGCGCTCCTTCCCCTTCGACCACGCGCGCTCGCGCGCGTACCGCTGGGGCGAGGACGGCCTGGGCGGCTTCTGCGACAGGTTCGGCTTCCTCAACCTCGCGGTGGCGCTGTGGAACGGCAAGGACCCGTTCCTCAAGGAGCGCCTCTTCGGCCTCACCAACGAGGAGGGCAACCACGGCGAGGACGCCAAGGAGCACTGGTGGGCCGTGGACGGCACCCCCACGCACTCCTGGGCGCAGTGGCTCTACCGCTACCCGCAGGCCGAGTTCCCCTACCAGCGCCTGCGGGAGGAGAACGCCCGCCGCAGCCGCGACGAGCGCGAGTTCGAGCTGGCCGACACCGGCGTGCTCGACGAGGACAGGTTCTTCGACGTCACGGTGACCTACGCCAAGGCCGCCCCGGACGACGTGTGCGTGGTGGTGGAGGCCACCAACCACGGCCCGGAGGCCGCGCCGCTGCACCTGCTGCCGCAGCTGTGGTTCCGCAACACCTGGTCCTGGGGCCGCGACCTGCGCCGCGGCGTGCTCAACCAGATGCTCGCGCCCACCCTCACGGTGCCCGGGCTGGAGGCCGTCGAGGCCGAGCACGGCTACCTGGGCCGCTACGTGCTGGCCGCCGAGGGCTCCCCGCAGGTGCTCTTCTGCGACAACGAGACCAACGCGGCGCTCCTGTTCGGCGACAAGCGGACCACGAGCCCGCGCTACCCCAAGGACGGCGTCGACAGGGCGGTCGTCCAGGGCGACACCAGCGCCGTCAACCCCGCCGACACCGGCACCAAGGCCGCCTTCTGGTACCGCTGGGACTCCGTCGCCCCCGGTGAGACGGTCACCGTCCGGCTGCGCCTGACCCCGTCGGACCCGACCCCGGCGACCTTCGGGACGGGCTTCGACGCCGTGGTCGCCGCCCGCCGCACCGAGGCCGACGAGTTCTACGCCACGGTCATCGACCCCTCGCTGCCCGAGGCCGACCGGCACGTGGCGCGCCGGGCCTACGCGGGCCTGCTGTGGACCAAGCAGCTCTACCGCTTCGACGTCGCGCAGTGGCTCGACGGAGACCCGGTGGCCCCCGCCCCCCAGCAGCGCGAGGACACCGGGCGGCGCAACACCACGTGGCGCCACGTCGCGCTGGCCGACGTCATCTCCATGCCGGACGAGTGGGAGTACCCCTGGTTCGCGGCCTGGGACACCGCCTTCCACACCATCCCCCTGGCGCACGTCGACCCCGACTTCGCCAAGGAGCAGCTGGTGCTCATGTGCCGCGAGTGGGCGATGCACCCCAACGGCCAGCTGCCCGCGTACGAGTGGGAGTTCGGCGACGTCAACCCGCCCGTGCACGCCTGGGCCGCCTGGCACGTGTACCGCATCGACGGCTACCGCGACCGCGACTTCCTCATCCGCGTCTTCACCAAGCTGCTGCTGAACTTCTCGTGGTGGGTCAACCGCAAGGACTCCTCCGGCTCGAACCTCTTCGAGGGCGGGTTCCTCGGGATGGACAACATCGCGCTGTTCGACAGGTCCGCGCCGCTGCCCCCCGGGTACCGCCTGGAGCAGTCCGACGCCACCAGCTGGATGGCGTTCTACTGCCAGCAGATGTTCAAGATCGCCCTGGAGCTGTCCCGCCACGACCGCGCCTGGGACGACACCGCCACGAAGTTCCTCGAGCACTTCCTGTCCATCGCCCAGGCCATGAACAGCTTCGGCACCCGCGGCGCCAAGCTCTGGGACGACGACGACGGCTTCTTCTACGACGTCCTCGTGGACCCCTCCGGCCACGCCGAGCCGATGCGCGTGCGCTCCATGGTGGGCCTGCTGCCGATCCTGGGGGCCACCGAGGTGCCCGCGTGGATCTCCACCGAGTGCCCGGACGTCACCACCCGGCTGCGGTGGCTGCAGCGCCGCCGCCCCGACCTCATGGGCCCGCTGCGCTCCCGGTCCGGCCCCGACGGGCGGCGCATGCTGCTCTCCCTGGTGGGCCCGGAGCGGCTGCGCCGGATCCTGCAGCGGATGTTCGACACCGAGGAGTTCTGGAGCCCGTACGGCATCCGGTCCCTCTCGCGCTCCACTGGCCAGGTGTACGCCAACGTCGGGGGCCGGGACGTCTCGCTGGAGTACGAGCCGGGGGAGAGCCGCACCGGCCTGTTCGGCGGCAACTCCAACTGGCGCGGGCCGATCTGGTTCCCCGTCAACGTGCTCATCGCCGACAAGCTGCGCACCATGGGCCGCCACTACGGGGACACCTTCACCATCGAGGTGCCCACCGGGTCCGGCAACGTGGTGACCCTCGACCAGGCCGCCGACCTCATCGACGGCGGCCTCACCGCGCTGTTCCGCCCCGACCCCGCCCGCGGCGGGCGGCGTCCCACCGACGGCGACCGCGTCGAGGCCGGCGACTCCCCGCTGTGGCGCGAGCAGGTGACCTTCAGCGAGTTCTTCGACGGCGACACCGGCGAGGGCCTCGGCGCCACCCACCAGACCGGGTGGACCGCGCTGGTGGCGCACCTGCTGAACCCGCGCCTGCCCGCCGACCCGCGCCGGATGGGCTGAGCGCACCGTCGGTGCCCCTGCTTACGCTGGACGGGTGACGAACCCCGCCTCCTACCGACCGAAGCCGGGGGAGGTGCCCGACTCCCCGGGCGTGTACCGGTTCCGCGACCCGCAGGGCCGCGTGGTCTACGTCGGCAAGGCGAAGAGCCTGCGCCAGCGGCTGGCCAACTACTTCCAGCCGCTGCACGCGCTGCACCCCCGCACCGCCACGATGGTCACCACCGCCGCGAGCGTCGAGTGGACCGTCGTGGGCACCGAGGTCGAGGCGCTCCAGCTGGAGTACTCGTGGATCAAGGAGTACGACCCGCGCTTCAACGTCAAGTACCGCGACGACAAGTCCTACCCCTACCTCGCGGTGACCATGGGCGAGGAGTTCCCGCGGGTGCAGGTCATGCGCGGCGCCAAGCGCAAGGGCACCCGCTACTTCGGCCCCTACGCCCACGCCTGGGCCATCCGCGAGACCGTCGACCTCCTCCTGCGCGTCTTCCCCGTGCGCACCTGCTCCACGGGCGTCTTCAAGCGTGCCGGCCAGGTGGGCCGCCCCTGCCTGCTGGGGTACATCGACAAGTGCTCCGCGCCGTGCGTCGGCAAGGTCAGCCCCGAGGAGCACCGCGCGCTGGCGCAGGAGTTCGCCGACTTCATGGGCGGCGCCACCTCCAAGTACGTCAGGCGCGTCGAGGCGCAGATGCGCGAGGCCGCCGCCGAGATGGACTTCGAGCGGGCCGCGCGCCTGCGCGACGACGCCGGCGCCCTGCGCAAGGCCCTCGAGAAGAGCGCCGTGGTGCTCCCCGACGCCACCGACGCCGACGTCTTCGCCCTCGCCGAGGACGAGCTCGAGGCCGCCGTGCAGGTCTTCCACGTCCGCGGCGGCCGCGTCCGCGGCCAGCGCGGCTGGGTGGTGGAGAAGGTCGAGGACGTCACCACCGCCGACCTCGTGCAGCACCTGCTGCAGCAGGTCTACGGCGGGTCGGGCGACGACGACGACGCCGGCGCCGGGGAGCAGGTGCCTCGCGAGGTGCTCGTCCCCGTCGAGCCCACCGACCCCGAGCAGACCGCGGCGTGGCTCACCCGGCTGCGGGGCTCGCGGGTGGAGGTGCGCGTGCCGCAGCGCGGTGACAAGCGCGCGCTGCTGGAGACGGTGGAGCGCAACGCCACCGGAGCGCTGAACCTCCACAAGACCCGGCGCGGCGGTGACCTCACCAGCCGCTCCCTGGCGCTGCAGGAGCTGCAGGAGGCCCTCGGGCTCGACGAGGCCCCGCTGCGCATCGAGTGCTACGACGTCTCCCACCTGCAGGGCAGCGAGGTCGTGGCGTCCATGGTCGTCTTCGAGGACGGCCTGCCCCGCAAGAGCGAGTACCGGAAGTTCAACGTCCGGGGGGACGGGCCCGACGGGCGCACGGACGACCTCGCGTCCATGAACGAGGTGCTCACCCGCCGCTTCCGCCGCCACGTGGAGCAGCAGGCCGCCGACGGGCAGGGCGAGCACGTCGAGCAGGTCAGCGGCCCGGTGAGCGGGGAGGTCCAGCCGGGCATCGACCCCACCACCGGGCGGGCCCGCCGCTTCGCCTACGCCCCGCAGCTCGTCGTCGTCGACGGCGGGCAGCCGCAGGTCGAGGCCGCCGCCGCGGCGCTCGCGGACCTGGGCGTCACCGACGTCGCCCTCGTGGGCCTGGCCAAGCGCCTGGAGGAGGTGTGGCTGCCGGGGGAGGACCACCCCGTGGTCCTGCCGCGCACCAGCGAGGGCCTCTACCTGCTGCAGCGCCTGCGCGACGAGGCCCACCGGTTCGCCATCACCCACCACCGCTCCAAGCGCAGCAAGAGCATGACGACCAGCGCGCTCGACGGCGTCCCGGGCCTCGGGCCGGCGCGGCGGCAGGCGCTCATGGCGCACTTCGGCACGCTCAAGGCGCTGCGCGCCGCGACACCGGAGCAGGTGGCCGAGGTGCCCGGCATGGGGCCCGCCACCGCGGCCGCCGTGGTCGCGGCGCTGGCCGGGGACGCTCCCGCGCCGTCGGTCGACCTCGCCACCGGGGAGCTCGTGGACTGACCCGATGGGCCAGGATGGCCGCGTGAGCGCGCCGCCGCAACGACCCGAGCCGCACCCTGCGCCCCAGCAGCAGCCTCCCCCCGAGGGCGGGCACGACCTGCTCGTCATCACCGGCCTGTCGGGGGCGGGCCGGTCGACCGTGGCCCACGTCCTGGAGGACCTCGGCTGGTACGTGGTGGACAACCTGCCGCCGCAGATGCTGGGTCCGCTCGCGCAGCTCGCCGCGCAGGCCTCCGGCGCCGTCCCCAAGGTGGCGGTGGTGCTCGACGTGCGCGGGCGCGGCTTCTCCGCCGACCTCGCCGCGGCGCTCGCGGCGGTCCGCGTGCGCCGCAGCATCCTCTTCCTCGAGGCGAGCGACGGTGTGCTGGTCCGCCGCTTCGAGTCCGTGCGGCGCCCCCACCCGCTCCAGGAGGAGGGGCGCATCCTCGACGGCATCGAGACCGAGCGCGAGCTCCTGCGGGACCTGCGCGCCGCCGCGGACGTGGTCATCGACACCTCCGACCTCAACGTCCACCAGCTCGCCGCCTCGATCACCCGCGCCTTCGGGGAGGCCGAGGCCACCCGCCTGCGCCTGACGCTGCTCTCCTTCGGCTTCAAGTACGGCCTCCCCACCGACGCCGACCACGTGGTGGACGTGAGGTTCCTGCCCAACCCCCACTGGGTCCCCGAGCTGCGGCCGCTGACCGGCCGCGACGCCCCTGTCAGCAGCTACGTGCTCGGGCAGGACGGCGCCGAGGAGTTCCTCGACAGGTACGCCGCGGCCCTGCAGCCGGTCATCGCCGGCTACCAGCGCGAGCACCGCCGCTACGCCACCGTGGCCATCGGCTGCACCGGCGGCAAGCACCGCTCCGTGGCCATGACCGAGGCGCTGGCGGCGCGCCTGCAGGCGGTCGCCGACGCCGCAGCGTCCCCGTTGGCGTCGTCGTCGGCGGCACCGTCCCCGGCCGAGGGGGCTGAGGAGCACCCGGCCCCCGTGCTGCGGGTCGCCCACCGCGACCTCGGGCGAGAGTGAGGGCCGCGTGAGGCCGGGCGTCGGTCCCGGCGCCGGGCTGGCCCCCGGCCTGCAGCCCGGGTCCGGGCCCGCGGTGGTGGCCTGCGGCGGCGGTCACGGCCTGGCCGCCTCGCTGCAGGCGCTGCGTCACCTGTCGGACAGGATCACCGCCGTCGTCACGGTGGCCGACGACGGCGGCTCCAGCGGCCGCCTGCGCTCGGAGCTGGGGATCATGCCGCCGGGGGACCTGCGGATGGCGCTGGCGGCGCTGTGCGACGACACCGAGTGGGGCCGCACCTGGCGTGACGTGCTGCAGCACCGCTTCACCGGGGACGGGCCGCTGGCCGACCACGCCGTCGGCAACCTGCTCATCGCCGCCCTGTGGCAGCGCCTGGGCGACAGCGTCGAGGGGCTCGACCTGGTGGGCAGGCTGCTCGGCGCGCGCGGCCGGGTGCTGCCCATGTCGTCGGTGCCGCTGGAGATCGAGGCGGACGTGCGCGTCAGCGCCACCCGCTCGGCGCCCGCCCGCCTGGAGGTGGTCCGCGGCCAGAAGGCCGTGGCCACCACGCGCGGCACCGTGGAGGAGGTGCGCCTGCTGCCGGTGGACCCCCCGGCCCGCCCGGAGGTGGTCGAGGCGGTCCGCGCCGCGGACTGGGTGGTGCTGGGCCCCGGCAGCTGGTTCACCAGCGTCATGCCGCACCTGCTGGTGCCGGACCTGGCCGCCGCGCTGCGCGAGACCCGCGCCCGCCGCTGCCTCGTGCTCAACCTCGTCAGCGAGCGCGGTGAGACCAGCGGCCTGAGCCCCGCGGCGCACGTGCGGGCGCTCACCGCCCACGCCCGCGGGCTGCGGCTGGACGTGGTGCTGGCCGACCCGAGCGCCGTGGAGGACGTCGAGGCGCTGGCGGTCGCGGCTGAGGAGGCCGGGGCGCAGCTGGTGCTCCGGCAGGTCAGGAAGGTCCGCCGCGGGCGTCCCGCGCTGTCCTCCGAGCACGACCCGCTGCGCCTGGCCGCCGCGATGCGCGACGTGCTGGAGGGCTCCTGGGGCGACGTGGGCTGACGCGCCCGCCCCCGGACCCGACGGGGTGGCGAGGGGGTGGAGAGGGGGTGAAGAGGGTCTGACCGGCCCGCCGGCGGGCTCGGACTGATCCCGCCGACCTAGTCACACCGGTGGAATTCGGCGAGTCGTCACCCCGGGCGTGTCGCGGTGGCACCATGAAGCGCATGGAGACGGCATGGCACTGACGGCACAGGTGAAGGACGAGCTGAGCCGTCTTCCGGTGCAGCGCTCCTGCTGCCGCAAGGCCGAGGTCTCGGCCCTGCTGCGCTTCGCGGGCGGCCTGCACATCATCGCCGGGCGCGTGGTGGTGGAGGCCGAGCTCGACACCGGCGCCGCGGCGCGGCGGCTGCGGCGCGACCTCGCCGACGTCTACCGCGCGGCCAGCGAGGTGCTCGTGGTGGCCGGGGGCGGGCTGCGCCGCGGCTCCCGCTACGTCGTCCGGGTGGTCCACAACGCCGAGTCGCTGGCCCACCAGACGGGCCTGCTCGACCAGCGCGGGCGTCCCGTCCGCGGGCTCCCGCCGCAGGTGGTGGCCGGTGCGGTCTGCGACGCCGAGGCCGCCTGGCGCGGGGCGTTCCTCGCGCACGGCTCCCTGACCGAGCCCGGGCGCTCCTCCGCCCTGGAGATCACCTGCCCGGGCCCGGAGGCCGCGCTGGCGCTGGTGGGTGCCGCCCGGCGCCTGGACATCCAGGCCAAGGCGCGCGACGTGCGCGGCACCGACCGCGTGGTCATCCGCGACGGCGAGGCCATCGGGGACCTGCTCACCCACCTGGGCGCCCACGGCGCCAAGCTGGTGTGGGAGGAGAGGCGCATGCGCCGGGAGGTGCGCGCCACCGCCAACCGCCTCGCCAACTTCGACGACGCCAACCTGCGCCGCTCGGCGCGCGCCGCGGTGGCCGCCGGCTCCCGGGTGGAGCGCGCCCTGGAGATCCTCGGGGAGGACGTGCCGGAGCACCTGCGCACCGCCGGGGCCCTGCGCCTGGAGCACAAGCAGGCCTCCCTGGAGGAGCTCGGCGCGCTGGCCGACCCGCCGATGAGCAAGGACGCCGTGGCCGGCCGCATCCGCCGGCTGCTCGCCATGGCGGACCGCCGCGCCGAGGAGCTCGGGATGCCGGGGACCGAGGCCAACCTGACCCCTGACATGTTGGACGCCTGAGGTGCCCTAGGGTCTGGGGCGACCCCTGCCACTCCTACCAGGAGGCGCTCTGTGACCATCCGCGTGGGCATCAACGGCTTCGGCCGCATCGGCCGCAACTTCTTCCGCGCCGTTCAGGCGTCGGGCGCTGACGTCGAGATCGTCGGCGTCAACGACCTGACCGACAACGCGACGCTCGCCCACCTGCTCGCCTACGACTCGGTCCTCGGCCGCCTCGAGGGCGTGTCCACCGCGGGCGACGAGATCTCCGTCAACGGCAAGAGCTTCAAGGCGCTCGCCGAGCGCAACCCGGCCGACCTCCCCTGGGGCGACCTGGGCGCGGACGTCGTGGTCGAGTCGACCGGCATCTTCACCGACGCCACCAAGGCGAAGGCGCACCTCGACGGGGGCGCCAAGAAGGTCATCATCTCCGCCCCGGCGAAGAACGAGGACATCACCATCGTCATGGGCGTGAACGACGGCGACTACGACGCCGCCGCGCACAGCATCATCTCGAACGCGTCCTGCACCACGAACTGCCTCGCCCCGATGGCCAAGGCCATCGACGACGAGTTCGGCATCGTCCGCGGCCTCATGACCACGGTGCACGCCTACACGCAGGACCAGAACCTGCAGGACGGGCCGCACTCCGACCTGCGCCGCGCCCGCGCCGCCGCCATCAACATCGTCCCCACCTCCACCGGTGCGGCGAAGGCGATCGGCCTGGTGCTCCCGCAGCTCAAGGGCAAGCTCGACGGCTACGCGCTGCGCGTCCCGGTCCCGACCGGCTCGGCCACCGACCTCACCGTCACCGTCGGTCGCGAGACCTCGGTCGACGAGGTCAACGCGGTGGTCAAGGCCGCGGCCGAGGGCGCCATGAAGGGCTACCTCAAGTACACGACCGACCCGATCGTGTCCTCGGACATCGTCACCGACCCCTCCTCCTGCATCTTCGACGCCGGCCTGACCAAGGTCATCGGCGACCAGGTGAAGGTCGTCGGCTGGTACGACAACGAGTGGGGCTACTCCAACCGCCTCGTCGACCTGGTGAAGCTCGTCGGGGCCTGAGCCCCCTCAGCCCCAGACATGGCGCTCACGTCGCTGGACGACCTGGTGGCCGCGCAGGGTGACCTGCGCGGCCGCCGGGTGCTGGTCCGCTCCGACCTCAACGTGCCGCTCGACGGCACCACCATCACCGACGACGGCCGCGTCCGGGCCTCGGTGCCCACGTGGCAGCGCCTGCTCGACGCGGGCGCGCGCGTCGTCGTCGTCGCCCACCTGGGCCGCCCCAAGGGCGCCCCGGAGGCGAAGTACTCCCTGGCCCCCGTGGCCGAGCGGGTGCGCGAGCTGCTGCCGCAGGTGACCGTCCGGTTCGCGGACACCACCGTCGGCGGGTCCGCGCAGGAGGCCGCCGACGCCCTCGGCGACGGCGAGCTGCTGCTGGTGGAGAACCTCCGCTTCAACGCCGGCGAGACGAGCAAGGACGACGCCGAGCGCGCCGCCTTCGCCGCCGAGCTGGCGGCCCTCGTCGGGGGTCCCGACCGGGGCCTGTTCGTCTCCGACGGCTTCGGCGTGGTGCACCGCAAGCAGGCGAGCGTCTACGACGTCGCCCAGCTGCTCCCGCACGCCGCCGGTGGCCTGGTCGAGGCCGAGACCGCGGTGCTGCAGCGCCTCACCACCGACCCGGCCCGGCCCTACGCCGTGGTGCTGGGCGGGGCGAAGGTCTCCGACAAGCTGGCCGTCATCGAGAACCTGCTCGGCACCGCCGACCGGCTGCTCGTGGGCGGCGGCATGGTCTTCACCTTCCTGGCGGCCCAGGGCCACGAGGTCGGGAAGTCCCTGCTCGAGGCCGACCAGGTCGAGACCGTCAAGGGCTACCTCGCCACCGCCGCCGAGCGCGGCGTGGAGGTCGTCCTCCCGGTCGACGTCGTCGCGGCGACGGCGTTCTCCGCCGACGCCGACCACGAGGTCGTCGCCGCGGACGCCATCCCGGCCGACCGGATGGGCCTGGACATCGGCCCGCAGAGCGCGAAGCTCTTCGCCGAGCGGCTCGCCGACACCCGCACGGTCTTCTGGAACGGGCCCATGGGCGCGTTCGAGATGGCGCCGTACGCCGAGGGCACCCGCGAGCTCGCGAAGGCCCTCGTCGAGGTCACCCGCGCCGGCGGCCTCACCGTGGTCGGGGGCGGCGACTCCGCCGCAGCCGTGCGCTCGCTCGGCTTCGCCGACAGCGACTTCGGCCACATCTCCACCGGCGGCGGCGCCAGCCTGGAGTACCTCGAGGGCAAGACCCTCCCGGGCCTGTCCGTCCTGTCCTGACAGCGGCCTGACGGCAGCCTGACGGGGCTCCCCGCCCGCGCGCTCGCGCGGGCGGGGAGCCCTCCGCACGCACGCACCCACCTCGCACCCGCACCCCTGGAGGAACCCCGTGGCCCGCACCCCGCTCATGGCCGGCAACTGGAAGATGAACGTCGACCACGTGCAGGCCACGGCCCTCGTGCAGCGCCTCGCGTGGACCCTGCGCGACGCCAAGCACGACCCGAAGGCCGTCGAGGCCGTCGTCATCCCGCCGTTCACCGACCTGCGCTCGGTGCAGACCCTCATCGAGGGCGACAAGCTGGAGCTGGGCCTGGGCGCCCAGGACGTCTCCGCGCACGAGCCGGGCGCCCGCACCGGCGAGGTCGCCGCCTCGATGCTGGCGCGCCTGGGCGTGCAGTACGTGGTGGTCGGCCACTCCGAGCGCCGCCAGTACCACGGCGAGGACGACGCGCTGGTGGCCGCGAAGGCCGCCAAGGTGCTCGAGCACGGCATGACCCCGATCGTCTGCCTGGGCGAGCAGCTCGAGGTCCGCGAGGCCGGCGAGCACGTCGCCGACTGCGTCGGGCAGCTGGACGGGTCCCTGGCCGGCATCTCCGCGGAGGACCTGCCCAAGGTCGTCGTCGCCTACGAGCCCGTGTGGGCCATCGGCACCGGCAAGGTGGCCACCCCCGAGGACGCCCAGGAGGTCTGCGCCGCGCTGCGCGCCCGCCTGGCCGACGTCCACGGCGCCGAGGTGGCCGACGCGGTCCGCGTGCTCTACGGCGGATCGGTGAAGTCCGCCAACGTCGCCGCCATCATGGCCGGTGAGGACGTCGACGGCGCCCTCGTCGGCGGCGCCAGCCTCGACGCCGGCGAGTTCGCCGGCATCGTCACCGGCGGGGCGCCGTCCTGACCGCCGTCCTGACCGCCGTCTCCGCCGGGCTCCCGCGCCGCAGGGCGACCACCTGCGTGATGGCGGTCACGGCGGCGCCCACCAGCAAGTACTCTGGTCGGCTGTGACCGTCCTGCGGATCGTGCTCCAGGTGCTGCTGGCGCTGACGAGCCTCTTCCTGACCCTGCTGATCCTCCTGCACAAGGGCAAGGGCGGCGGCCTGTCGGACATGTTCGGCGGCGGGATGTCGGCCAGCGTGGGCAGCTCCGGTGTGGCCGAGCGCAACCTCAACCGGATCACCGTGGCCAACGCCCTCCTGTGGGCGGCCGTGGTCGTCGCGCTCGGCCTCGTCGAGCGCTTCGACCCCAGCGGTTCCTGAGCACCCACCCCAGCAGACGAAGGGATCACCGTGGCAGGTGGCAACGCCATCCGGGGCAGCCGAGTCGGCGCCGGGCCGATGGGCGAGGCGGAGCGCGGCGACGCCGCGCCCCGGCGCCGCGTCTCCTACTGGTGCGCCAACGCGCACGAGACGCAGCCCAGCTTCGCCTTCGACTCCGGGTCGGAGGTGCCGGAGACGTGGGACTGCCCGCGCTGCGGCCTCCCCGCCGGGCAGGACCAGGCGAACCCGCCCCAGGCCCCCAAGACGGAGCCCTACAAGACGCACCTCGCGTACGTGAAGGAGCGCCGCTCCGAGAGCGACGGCAAGGCGATCCTCGAGGCCGCGCTCGCCAAGCACCGCGCCAAGCGCGGGCTCTGACACCACCCGCCTGACGCGCGTCGCACGCGCGGCTGACGGACCGAGGGGCTCCTGGGACGACCGGCCGGTCGTCCCAGGAGCCCCTCGTCCGTCTCGTCCGTCAAGCGGTGGCGCCGGCGCTCAGGCGGTGCGCTGCGCCAGGTAGTGCTCGATGAGCCCCCGCGTCGAGGGGTCCTGGGACTCCAGGGCCGAGGTGTCGCCGGTGAGGGCGGGGGCGATCTCCTGGGCGAGCTTCTTGCCCAGCTCGACGCCCCACTGGTCGAAGCTGTCGATGCCCCAGACGGTGCCCTCGACGAAGGTGGTGTGCTCGTACAGCGCGATGAGCTGCCCCAGCACCGACGGGGTCAGCGACGGGGCCATGATCGAGGTGGTGGGCCGGTTCCCGCTGAAGACGCGAGCGGGCACGACGTCCTCCGCGGTGCCCTCGGCGCGGACCTCCTCGGCGGTCTTGCCGAAGGCCAGCGCCTTGGTCTGGGCGAAGAAGTTGGCCATGAAGAGCGCGTGCACGTCGGCGTCGCCGTCCTGCAGCGGGTGCGCCGGGTTCGCGAAGGCGATGAAGTCCGCCGGGATGACGCGCGTGCCCTGGTGGATGAGCTGGTAGAAGGCGTGCTGGCCGTTGGTGCCGGGTTCGCCCCAGAACACCTCACCGGTGTCGGTGGTCACCGGCGTGCCGTCCCAGCGGACCGACTTGCCGTTGGACTCCATCGTCAGCTGCTGCAGGTAGGCGGGGAAGCGGTGCAGGTACTGGCTGTAGGGGAGCACCGCGTGGGTGTGGGCGCCCAGGACGTTGACGTACCAGACGTTCAGCAGGCCCAGCAGCACCGGCACGTTCGTGGCCAGCGGCTCGGTGCGCACGTGCTCGTCCACGGCGTGGAAGCCGGCGAGGAAGTCCCGGAACGCCTCCGGCCCGATGGCCACCGCCAGCGAGGTCCCGATGGCGGAGTCCACCGAGTAGCGCCCCCCGACCCAGTCCCAGAAGCCGAACGCGTTGTCAGGGTCGATCCCGAAGTCGGCGACCTTGTCCAGCGCGGTCGACACCGCCACGAAGTGCTTCGCCACGGCCGCGCGGCGCGCGTCGTCGTCGTCCTCCAGCGCTCCGGCGGCGGCCAGGTGCTCCCAGAGCCAGGCGCGGGCCAGCCGCGCGTTGGTCAGCGTCTCCAGGGTCCCGAAGGTCTTGGACGCGACGATGAAGAGCGTGGTGGCCGGGTCCAGGTCGGCGACGGTCTCGGCCAGGTCGGTCGGGTCGATGTTGGAGATGAACCGGACCTCGAGGTCGGGGTGCTTGTAGGCCTTCAGCGCCTCGTAGGCCATCACCGGCCCGAGGTCGGAGCCGCCGATGCCGATGTTCACCACCGTCCGGATCCGCTCGCCGGTGACACCGGTCCAGGAGCCCGAGCGCACGGCGTCGGCGAACGCCGACACCTTGTCCAGGACAGCCTGGACGTCACCGTCCACGTCCTGGCCGTCGACGACGAGCGCGGGCCGGGCGCCCGGCGGGCGGCGCAGCGCCGTGTGCAGCACCGCGCGGTCCTCGGTGGCGTTGATGTGCTCGCCGGCGAACATCGCCGCGAGGCGCTCCGGCAGGCGCACCTGCTCGGCCAGGTCCACCAGCAGCGACAGGGTGGTGTCCGTCACGAGGTTCTTGGACAGGTCCACGTGCAGGTCCGCGGCGTCGAAGGTCAGCCGGCGGGCGCGCTCCGGGTCCTCGGCGAACCAGCGCCGCAGGTCGGGGGAGGTCTCGGCGTGGTGGGCCTGCAGGCCGGCCCAGGCGGACGTGGTGGTCGGGTCCACGGGAGGGGTGCTCACGGACCAGACGCTAGGGCAGCCGCCCCGACCCGTCACACCGAGCCCGCACCCTCGGCCCCCGCTCGGCCCCGCTGGGTCTCGCGCAGCCGTCACAGGCTGCTCGCGGCCTCCCGGTCCAGCAGCCACAGGGTGCGCGCGGTGCCGCTGACCAGGCTGGCGGGCAGCGGGCCCGGGCCCGCGAGGGCCTCGGCGACGGCGTCGGCCTTGTCGGCGCCACCGACCACCAGCCAGACCTCCTCCGCGGAGGCGATCACCGGCAGGGTCAGCGACAGGCGGGTCGGCGGGGGCTTGGGGGAGTCGTGCACGGCGATGACCTCGTGGCCGACCTCCTGGCCCGCCTCCAGCGACGGGTGCCCGGGGAACAGGCTCGCGACGTGCCCGTCGGGGCCGACCCCCAGCATCAGCACGTCGAAGACCGGCACCACCCCGCCGACGCCCTCCTCGCGCGCCGCGGCGGCGAGCTCGGCGGCGTACCGGGTGGCGGCCGCCTCCGGGTCGTCGCCGTCCGGCCCGTCGCTGGCGGGCATGACGTGGACGGCCTCCTCGCGCAGCCCCTGCTGGGCGAGGGCGTCCAGCACCGCCCCGCGCGCCTGGACGGCGTTGCGGTCGCCGTCGTCGGCGGCCACGAACCGCTCGTCGCCCCACCACAGGTCCACGCGCGACCAGTCGACGGCGCGGGAGGCGGGGGAGGCGGCGACGTCGCGCAGCACCTGCGTGCCCACGGTGCCGCCCGTGAGCACCACGGACGCGCGCCCGCGGCGCACCTGCGCGTCGAGCACGCGCACCACCAGGCGCGCGGCGACCGCGGCGGCCAGGGAGTCCTTGTCGGGGTGGACGACCACCTCGGCGGCCGACCGCGACCCGTAGCTGCTCATGAGGCGTCCTCTCCGACGGTCGGCTTCTCCGGCGGCGGGTCCGCCGCCGCGATGGCCGCGGCGCGGGCGTGCGCGGCGGCGTCCAGCTCGGCGCCGTGGCGCAGCTGCTCGGCCACGTCCGGCCCGCGCCCGCTGGAGCGGGCCTCCGCCATCTCCAGGTGCCCCTCGGAGCCCGCGTCCAGCGCTGCGAGGCCCGCGGTGATGACCTCGCCGTAGATGTCGTCGGGGTCGAGGCGGCGCAGCTCCTCGGCGAGGCAGTCGCGGTTGGACCGCCGCGGCAGCGCCAGGCGGCGCTCGGGCTGGCCGGGCTGGGTGAGGGTGGCGACCTTGCCGTCCGGGCGGGCCAGCTCGACGGCGCCGCCGGGCCGCTCCAGGCGCACCCCGACGATGCCGCCGCCGGTCGGGCCGCTGACGCGCGTGACGGGGCAGCGCAGGGTGAGCGCCAGCCACGCGGCCAGCAGCTCGGTGCTGGGGCTGTCGCTGGCCCCCGTCACCGTGGCCGAGGTGACCCGGTCCGCGGGCACCTGGTCCAGCGCCGCCGCGAGCAGGCCGCGCCACAGGGTCAGCCGGGACCAGGCGAAGTCGGTGTCCCCGGGCACGTGCCGTCCGGCGAGGCGGTGCAGCGTGTCGACCGGGTCCGCGCAGCCGGCGGCGTCCGTGATGCGCCGCTGCGCCATCGCCCCGATGGGGTCGGAGGCGGGGTGCGCCGGCGCCTCTCCCGGCCACCAGGCCACCACGGGCGCGTCCGGCAGCAGCAGCGGGATGACCATCGCCGCCCCGTGGCCGGTGAGCGGCCCGTAGCTGCGCAGCACGATGACCTCGCTGGCGCCGGCGTCCCCGCCCACGCGGATCTGCCCGTCCAGGCGTGACGTGCCGCGCTCGTCGGCGGCGGCCAGCACGACGATGCGGCAGGGGTGCTCGCGGCTGGCGTCGTTCGCGGCCTCGATGGCGGTCTCGGCGTGCTCGTCGTCCGTGGGGACCACCAGCGTCAGCACGCGGCCGAGGGCCACGGCACCGCCGGAGTCGCGCAGGTCCACGAGCTTCTTGGCGATCGCCGCGGTGGAGGTGCGCGGCATGTCGACGATCACGGGCGCCTCCAGGTGCGGCCGGTGCGGGCGAGCATCTGCGTGGCCTGCTCCGGGCCCCACGAGCCCGAGGCGTACGGCGGGGGCTGCCCCTGCTCGGCCCAGTGGGCGATGACGGGGTCGAGGATGCGCCAGCTGAGCTCGACCTCCTCGTGCCGCGGGAAGAGCGGCGGGTCGCCCAGGAGCACGTCGAGGATGAGCCGCTCGTACGCCTCGGGGGAGGACTCGGTGAAGGAGTGCCCGTACCCGAAGTCCATCGTGACGTCGCGGACCTCCATCTGCGTGCCCGGCACCTTGGAGCCGAACCGCAGGGTCACCCCCTCGTCCGGCTGCACCCGCACCACGAGGGCGTTCTGGCCCAGCTCCTCGGTGGCGGTGGACTCGAAGGGCAGGTGGGGCGCCTTCTTGAACACCACCGCGATCTCCGTGACGCGCCGCCCCAGGCGCTTGCCGGCGCGCAGGTAGAACGGCACCCCGGCCCACCGGCGGGTGTCGACCTCCAGGGTCACGGCCGCGTAGGTCTCCGTGGTGGAGTCCGGCGGGATGCCGTCCTCCTCCAGGTAGCCCTTCACCGGCTCGCTGCCCTGCCAGCCCGGGGCGTACTGCCCGCGCGCGGTGTTGGCGTCCAGGTCCGCCGGCAGGCGGACCGCCGAGAGCACCTTCTCCTTCTCGGCGCGCAGGTCGCGCGCGTCGAAGGAGACCGGTTCCTCCATGGCGGTGAGGGCCAGCAGCTGCAGGAGGTGGTTCTGGATGACGTCGCGCGCGGCGCCGATCCCGTCGTAGTAGCCAGCACGACCGCCGATGCCGATGTCCTCGGCCATGGTGATCTGCACGTGGTCGACGTGGTTGGAGTTCCACAGCGGCTCGAACATCTGGTTGGCGAAGCGCAGCGCCAGCAGGTTCTGCACCGTCTCCTTGCCCAGGTAGTGGTCGATGCGGAACACCGAGTCCTGGGGGAAGACGCTGCCGACCACGGCGTTGAGCTCGCGGGCGCTGGCGAGGTCGCGGCCGAACGGCTTCTCGATCACCACGCGCCGCCACGAGCCCTCCACGGGGTCGGTCAGCCCCGAGGCCGCCAGCTGCTGGCACACCTGCGGGAACGCGCCCGGCGGGATGGACAGGTAGAAGGCGTGGTTGCCCCCGGTGCCCCGCTGGGCGTCGAGGTCGCGCACCACCTCGGCGAGCTGGGCGAACGCCGCGGCGTCACCGAACTCCCCGGGCACGAACCGGAAGCCCTCGGCCAGGTGAGCCCAGACCTCCTCGCGGAACGGCGTGCGGGAGTGCTCGCGCACCGAGTCGTAGACGATGCGCCCGAAGTCCTGCTCCGCCCAGTCCCGCCGGGCGAACCCCACCAGGGAGAACCCCGGCGGCAGCAGCCCGCGGTTGGCGAGGTCGTAGATGGCCGGCATCAGCTTCTTGCGGGCGAGGTCGCCCGTGACGCCGAACATCACCATGCCGCAGGGACCGGCGATGCGGGACAGGCGCTTGTCGCGGGGGTCGCGCAGGGGGTTCTGCGCGACCCCCGCACCCGCGCCGGGGTGGAGCAGGGACATCAGCGGACCACGGCCGGGCGGAGCGGCACCGCGTGGCGCGGGGGCCGGCCGGTCACTCGTCGTCGCTGGCGCCGGCCTGGGCCGAGGCGCGCTCGAGCTCGTCGCGGACGGAGTCGCCCAGCTCGGTCCAGGACTTCTCGAACTTGTCCACGGCCTCGGTCTCGAGGTCCTCGACGACCTTCGTGTAGGAGACGCCCAGGCGCTCGAGCCCGTCCATGACGCGCTCCGCCTCCGCGTAGGAGCCCTTGATGGTGTCGCCGGTCACCTGTCCGTGGTCGGCGAAGGCCTCCAGCGTGGTGCCGGGCATCGTGTTGACGACGCCGTCGGTGACCAGCTCGCTGACGTACAGGGTGTCGGGGTAGGCGGGGTCCTTGACGCCCGTGGAGGCCCACAGCGGGCGCTGCACCTGGGCGCCGGCCTCGGCGAGCACCTGCCAGCGCGGGGAGGAGAAGACCTCCTCGTAGGCCTGGAAGGCCAGGCGCGCGTTCGCCAGGGCGGCCTTGCCGCGCAGCTCCTTCGCCTCGTCAGAGCCGATCGCGTCGAGCTGCGGGTCGATCGCGGTGTCCACGCGGGACACGAAGAAGGACGCGACGGAGGCGATGGGCGCCAGGTCGAGGCCCTTCTCGCGGGCCTGCTCCAGGCCGGTGAGGAAGGCGTTCATGACGGCGCGGTAGCGGTCCAGGGAGAAGATCAGCGTGACGTTGACGCTGATGCCTTCGGAGATCGCCGCGGTGATCGCCGGCAGGCCCTCCACCGTCGCCGGGATCTTGATGTAGAGGTTCTCGCGGTCCACCGCGGACCACAGGGTGCGGGCCGACTCGGTGGTGGCCTGGGTGTCGCGCGCCAGGCGCGGGTCGACCTCGAGCGAGACGCGGCCGTCGCCCTTGCCACCGGTGCGCTCGTGCACCGGGCGCAGCACGTCGCAGGCCTCGCGGACGTCGCGCGTGGTGATCTGGAAGACGGCCTCGTCCACGTCGGCGCCCGAGGCGGCCAGCTCGCGGACCTGGTCGGAGTAGCGGTCGCCCTTCTTGAGGGCGCTGGCGAAGATCGTCGGGTTGCTCGTCACCCCGACGACGCTGTGCTGCTCGACGTGCTCGGCCAGGCGGCCGGTCTGCACGAGCTCGCGCGACAGGTCGTCGAGCCACACCGAGACGCCGGCCTGCGAGAGGGCGGCGAGGTTCGCGTTGGTCATGAGGGCGCTCCAGGTGCGTGGGTGGGTCGGGGGAGGGGGACGTCCGACGTCCCCGGGGGGCGGGGCGCCGGGCGCTCCCGCGGGACACGAGGTCCCGCGGGAGCCCCGGCGACCAGCCTGGTGGCGGAGTGCGCGCCGCGCGACCGCTCGCGCGGCGCGCGCTCCGCCGGGGAGGATCAGCGGTCGCCGGTGCCGCCGGTGGGCGACGACGAGCCCGCGACGGAGCCGGGGCTGTCGCCACCGGCAGCGGCCTGCAGGGACTCGTGCGCCTTCGCCACCACGTTCTCGGCGGTGAAGCCGAACTCCTGCATGAGGCGGGCGCCGTCGGCGGAGGCGCCGAAGTGCTCGAGGGAGACCGAGCGGCCGGCGTCGCCGACCACGTCGCGCCAGCCGGCGGCCACACCTGCCTCGACGGACACCCGGGCCCTCACCGAGGGCGGCAGCACGGACGCGCGGTAGGCGTCGTCCTGCTCGGCGAACCACTCGCGGCACGGCATCGAGACCACGCGGGTGCCGATGCCCTGGGCCTGCAGCTGCTCGCGGGCCGCGACGGCCACCTCCACCTCGGAGCCCGTGGCCACGATGATGACCTGGAGGTCGCCCAGCGAGTCGTCGGCGTCCACGAGCACGTAGCCGCCCTTGAGGGTGCCCTCGGCGGAGCCGAAGACCTCGCGGTCGTACACGGGCAGGTTCTGGCGCGAGAGCACCAGGCCGGTCGGGCTCTCGGTGTGCTCGAGCGCGCCGCGCCAGGCGTACGCGGTCTCGTTGGCGTCGGCGGGACGGACGACGGCCAGGCCCGGGATGAGGCGCAGCGCGGCGATGTGCTCGACCGGCTGGTGGGTGGGGCCGTCCTCGCCCAGACCGATCGAGTCGTGCGTCCACACGAAGATCGAGGGGATCTCCATCAGCGCCGACAGGCGCACCGAGGCGCGCATGTAGTCGCTGAACTGAAGGAACGTGCCGCCGTAGGCGCGGGTGCCGCCGTGCAGCACGATGCCGTTGATGGCCGCGCCCATGGCGTGCTCGCGGATGCCGAAGTGCAGCGTGCGGCCGTACGGGCCGCCCTTCCACATCGGGGTCTGCCGCGAGGCGGGCAGGAAGGAGGGCTCGCCCTCCATCGTCGTGTTGTTGGACTCCGCCAGGTCGGCCGAGCCGCCCCACAGCTCCGGCAGGACGCCGGCCAGGCCGGTGAGGACCTCGCCGCTCGCCTTGCGGGTGGAGACGGCCTTGCCGGCCGGGAAGGACTTCAGCGACTCCGTCCAGCCCTCGGGCAGGGAGCGGGTCTTCAGCCGGTCCAGCAGGGCGGCGCGCTCGGGGTTCGCCGCGCGCCAGGCGGCGAAGCGGGCGTCCCACCCGTCAGCGCCGGAGCGCAGCTCCTGGGCGCGGGCGGCCAGACCGCGGGTGCGCTCCAGCACCTCGTCGTCCACGGCGAACGTCTTCTCGGGGTCCAGGCCCAGGACCTGCTTGAGGCCCTTGATCGCGTCGTCGCCGAGGGCGGAGCCGTGCGACTTGCCGGTGTTCTGCAGCTTCGGCGTGGGCCAGGCGATGATCGTGCGCAGCGCGATGAAGCTCGGGCGGGTGGTCTCGGCCTTCGCCGCCTGCAGCGCGTCCCACAGGGCCTGCACGTCCTCGACGTAGCCCTCGCCGTCGTCGTGGGAGCCGCCGCGGGTCCAGTCGACGGTCTGCACGTGCCAGCCGTACGCCTCGTAGCGCTTGGCCACGTCCTCGGTGAAGGCGATCTCCGTCTGGTCCTCGATGGAGATGTTGTTCTGGTCGTAGATGACCGTGAGGCCGCCCAGCTGCTGCGTGCCGGCCAGCGAGCTCGCCTCGGCGGAGACGCCCTCCTCGAGGTCGCCGTCGGAGGCGATGGCGTAGACGTGGTGGTCGAACACCGACTCGCCCGGGGCGGCGTCGGGGTCGAGCAGGCCCCGCTCGCGGCGGGCGGCCATGGCCATGCCGACGGCGTTGGCGACGCCCTGGCCCAGCGGGCCGGTGGTCACCTCGACGCCCTTGGTGTGCTTGTACTCGGGGTGCCCGGGGGTCTTGGAGCCCCAGGTGCGCAGCGCCTTGAGGTCGTCGAGCTCGAGCCCGAAGCCGCCCAGGTACAGCTGGATGTACTGGGTGAGCGCCGAGTGGCCGGCGGAGAGCACGAAGCGGTCGCGCCCGTCCCAGGTGGTGTCGGCCGGGTCGTGCGTGAGGAGCTTCTGGTAGAGCAGGTACGCCAGGGGGGCCAGGGAGATGGCCGTGCCGGGGTGGCCGTTGCCGACCTTCTGCACCGCGTCGGCGGCGAGGGCGCGGACGGTGTCCACGGCGCGCTGGTCGACCTCGTCCCACGCGAGCTTGCCCGCGGTGGTCGTCTGGGCGCTGGTCTGTGTCACTGAGCTGTCCTTCCCTCCGCGCGGCGCGGGAGGGGGCCGCCGCGCGCGTGTCGTCCAGTGGTGCGGCTCTGCTGTCGTTTGTGAGCCTACTCACCGGCGCGTCGGGCGCCACGCGTCACCCTGCCACCCGGGGGACGAGGGGGCCGTACAGTGGCCCCGTCCGTGCCCTGAGGACCGCCGCGCCCCGCCTGGGAGCCGCTCCGTCAGGCCCCTGCTCCAGCGAGGACCGCGACCGCTCGTGACCGCCGTCGAGGACGCCCGTGGCGCCCGCTCCCGCTGGACCCGGCGCCAGCGGGTGGCCGGCTTCGTCGCACTCACCAAGCCGCGCATCATCGAGCTCCTCCTCATGACCACGGTGCCGACGATGATGCTGGCGCAGCGCGGGCTGCCGCCGTTGTGGCTGCTCGGCGCCACCCTCGTCGGGGGCACCCTCGCGGCGGGCAGCGCCAACGCCCTCAACTGCTACATCGACCGCGACATCGACATGCGGATGCACCGCACCGGCAAGCGCCCGCTGGTCACCGGCGTGGTGACCCCGCCGGAGGCGCTGGCCTTCGGGCTCGTGCTGGGCGCCCTGTCGGTGCTCTGGCTCGGGCTCGTCGTGAACCCGCTCTCGGCGCTGCTCGCCGCGCTGGCCATCGGCTTCTACGTGGTGGTCTACACCCTCGGCCTCAAGCGCCGCACCAGCCAGAACATCGTCTGGGGCGGCGCCGCGGGCTGCATGCCGGTGCTCATCGGCTGGTCGGCCGTGACGGACGGCCTGTCCTGGACGCCGTGGGTGCTCTTCGCGGTGATCTTCCTGTGGACCCCGCCTCACTACTGGCCGCTGTCCATCAAGTACCGGGCGGACTACGCCGAGGTCGGCGTGCCGATGCTCCCCGTGGTCGCCTCGCCGCTGACGGTCGGCCGCCAGGTGGTGGCCTACGCGTGGGCCATGGTCGCCGCCTCCCTGCTGCTGGTGCCGATCGCCCCGACCGGCCCGGTCTACGCCGCCGCCGCGGTGCTCCTGGGCGGCTGGTTCCTCGTGGAGGCCCACGGCCTGCTCCGGCGCGCCCGCCGCGTCACCTCCGCAGACGAGGTCGGCGCGATGCGCCTGTTCCACACCTCCATCAGCTACCTGACGCTGCTGTTCCTCGCGATCGCCGTGGACGCGGTCGTGCCGCTGCAGCCCCTGTTCTCCTGACCTGCCTGGCGGGCTGAGCGCAGCCGGCGGGCCGCCGGCAGCGCCGGTCGTCGTCGTCCTCGTCTCCTCCTTGCTGGCTCAGGGTGGCCCCGGTCCACACCTAGAGGACCGGGGCCACCCCGGTCCCGTCCGCAGGTGCACCAGAGCCACTCAGCGCGAGCCCCTGGGAGCTCAGGACGACGACGGGGCACCCCCACGTGGAGCCCGGCTGCGCCGTGGCCGGAGTCCGTGGCCGAGACCGACCTCGCGGCACTCCGCCGCTGCGCCGCGGTGGGTGGACGGGGTCCCGTCCCCGGACGGACCGGGGTGGCCCTGGTCCACTCCGACGGGACCAGGGCCACCCCGAGCCAGCGAGGACGGGGGGCAGCGTCAGGCGGCGCGGGCGGGGGTGGCCGCGGCGGCGCCGGTGCGCTCGCGCAGGGACGTCCACAGCGCGGTCACCGCCACCACCAGCAGGCAGGCGCCCAGCATGTGCAGCGCCACCAGCCCCACGGGGAGGGCGGTCGCGTACTGGACGTACCCGATCGCGCCCTGCAGCACCACCACGCCCAGCACCCACCAGCCGCGGCGCCGCGCCACCGCCGGTGACGGGGAGGTGTGCAGCGCCACGAGCAGGCCCACCAGCAGGCCGACGAGCAGGAGCACCAGGTCGGCGTGGAGCCAGCTGACGGTGCGCGGGTCGAGGGCGTAGCGGGCGGGCTCGACCGCATCACCGGAGTGCGGGCCGGCGCCGGTGACCACGGTGCCGACGGCGAGCACCGCGGCGCTGACCGCCACCAGGCCCACGGCGAGCATCCTCACGGCGCGGTGCACGAGCAGCCGGGGCGCGCCGTCGCCCTCGAGCGCCCTCAGGAGGAGCAGCGTGGAGGCCGCCACCAGCACCATCGACACGAGGAAGTGCACGGACACGGTGACCGGTGACAGCCGCGTCAGCACCGTGATGCCGCCGATGACGGCCTGGGCGAGCACCCCCACCACCGGGACGACGGCGAGGGCGCGCAGCCGGCGGCGCGGGGCGCCGTCCGGGCCGCGCAGCCGCCACACGGCCACGAGGGCGGCCACGGCCAGCACGAGCACGAGGAACGTCAGGGTGCGGTTGCCGAACTCGATGTACTTGTGGAAGCCCTGGGCCTGGTGGACGGTCGGCACGTACGAGCCGGGCGCGCACTGCGGCCAGGTGGGGCAGCCCAGCCCGGACCCGGTGAGCCGGACGGCTCCGCCGGTGACCACGATGCCCACCTCGGCGACGAGGTTGGCCAGCAGCACCGCCCGGGTGCCGCGGCCCAGGCGGCCGGCGGCCGGGGCCGGGTCCTGCGGCGAGGGCGTCGCGGGTCCGGGGCGGGCCGTGGTGCTGGTCACCCCAGCAGGGTAGGTGCGGTCGCTGACCGCTCCGGCACGTCGAGCGCCCCGGGCGCCTGTCGCGTGCGCCACAGAGCTGACCCGGCGGCTGCCGGGTCAGCTCCAGCGGAAGGTGCGCACCACGAGCGCCCCGGCCACCGCGGCCCACGCCACGAGCACCGCGCACGGCCCGAGCGCCAGCGCCCCGTCGAGCGCGGCCGCGCGCACGGCGTCGCCCAGCGCCGCCGACGGCAGCACCGCCAGCAGCGGCCCCGCTGCTCCAGCGGCCTCGCGCGGCACCAGCAGCCCGACGCCGGCGAGCAGCACCCACACGAGGTTGGCCACGGCGAGCACGGCCTCGGCCCGCAGCGTCCCCGCCAGCAGCAGCGCCAGCGCCGCGAACGCCGCGGTGCCGAGCAGGAGCGCCACCAGCAGCAGCGGCACCGCAGCCGCCCCCGCGGCCAGCGGCTGCCACCCGAGCGCGAGCGCCAGGATGCCGAGCGCCACCACCTGCAGCGCCTCCACCGCGAGCACGGCGAGACCCCGGCCCAGCAGCAGGCCGGACCGGCCCAGGGGCGTGGTGGCCAGCAGGCGCAGCACCCCGTAGCGGCGGTCGAAGCCGAGGGCGATGGCCTGCCCCGTGAAGGCCGTCGACAGCACGGCCAGCCCGAGGACGCCCGGCGCGACGACGTCGATGCGCGCCGAGCCCGCCAGCGACGCCGGGACGACGACGGCCCCGACGGGCGTGCGCGCCAGCACGAGCAGCGCCAGGGCCGGGAGCACCAGGCTCACGAGCAGCTGCTCGCCGTTGCGCAGCAGGACGCCCAGCTCGAAGCGGGCCTGCGCCACGACCCTGCGGGCGGCCGGAGCGGCGCCGCCGCCCGGGGCGAGCACGAGCCCGCCCGCCGTCGTCGTCACCTGGCCCTCCCCGCCGGTCACGCCGCCCACCGCGAGGGCCCGCCGGTCAGCTCGAGCACCACGTCCTCCAGGGACCGGCGGCCCACGGCCAGGCCCTCGGGCAGCACCCCCTGCGCGGCGCACCAGGAGGCGGCGGTGGCCACCACCTGCGGGTCGACGGCGCCCGGCTGCAGCGCGGTCACCTCGTAGCGGCCCGGCTCGGCCTCGTCCGTGGCGACCGTGGTGGGCAGGGCCGCGCGCAGCGCGTCCAGCGGCAGCCCGGCCGGAGCGCCGAAGCGCAGCACCTCAGGTCCGGAGGACGTCAGCTGCGCCACCGTGCCGGTGGCGACCGCGCGGCCCTCGCGGACGACGACGACGGCGTCGGCCAGGCGCTCGGCCTCGGCCATGGAGTGCGTGGTCAGCAGGACCGCCGTGCCGGCGGCGCGCAGCTGCTCCAGCAGGTCCCACACGACGGCGCGGGCGTGCGGGTCCAGCCCGGTGCTCGGCTCGTCGAGGAAGGCCAGCTCGGGGCGGCCGACGACGGCGCACGCCAGGGCCAGGCGCTGCTTCTGCCCCCCCGACAGGCGCCGCACGTTGCTGCGGCCGAACTCGTCGATCCCCAGCAGGCGCGCCAGCGCGGCGACGTCCATCGGCTCGGCGTGCTGGGCGGCGACCAGGCGCAGCACGGACATCGCCGGAGCCCCGCCGGGCATGCCGCCGTCCTGCAGCAGCACGCCGGTGCGGGCGGCGAGGGCGCGGCCGTCGGTGCGCGGGTCGAGCCCGAGCACCTCGAGGGTGCCGCCGTCCGGGCGGCGCAGCCCGGTGCAGCACTCCACCAGGGTGGTCTTGCCGGCGCCGTTGGGCCCGAGGACGGCGGTCACCTCGCCGCGCTGCGCCCGCAGGTCGAGGCCGTCCAGCGCGGTGCGGCGCCCGTAGCGCTTGACCAGGCCGCGCACCACCAGCGCGGCGGCGGCGTCGCCGCGGGGTGGGAGCACGTCCGGGAGTCTAGGTCGGCCCGGGAGCGGTCTCCGCGCTGCGTGATCGTCGCCTGGTCGTCGCCTGGTCGCTGCGTGGTCGCGGCCCGCGGGCGGCCGGCCGGGGGCGTGACGGTGCTCACGGGAGGTCGGGCGCGTCGCGGGGGAAGGGGATTAGGGCACCATGGTGTTGTGCAAAGCATGGCCACCTCCGAGACCCCGGGCGCCGCGCACGCCTCGGCGGCGCCGGAGCTGTCCGCGGCCAGCACCCGGGAGCGCGTCTCGCGCACCGTCCTGGCCCGCGGTCCGGTGACGGCGGCGCAGCTGGCGGCGGACCTGGGCATCACCCCCGCCGCGGTGCGCCGCCACCTCGACGCGCTCGCCGCCGACGGCCTCGTCCGCCAGGCGCCGCTGATCGCCGGTGCCGCCGGGCGCGGTCCCGGCCGCCCCGCCCGCGGCTGGGTGGCCACCCAGGCGGGCCACGCCGCGGCACCCGGCGCCTACGACGACCTCGCCGCCGCCGCGCTCAGCGCGCTCGAGCGCGAGGCCGGCCACGAGGCGCTGGAGCGCTTCGCCCGCCAGCGCGCGGACGAGCTGGAGGCCCGCCACCGCGACAGCGTGGAGGCCGCGGGCCCCGCGCCGGCCGCGCGCGCCGGAGCGCTGGCGCAGGCCCTCTCCGTCGACGGCTACGCTGCGCGGACCGCCGTGCTCGGCAGCCCGCGCACCACCGCAGCGGCGCAGGGACAGGCACCGGTGCCGACCTCGGTGCAGCTGGTCCAGGGCCACTGCCCGGTGCAGGCGGTGGCCGGTCGCCACCCCGAGCTGTGCGAGGCGGAGACGGAGGCCTTCGCCCGGCTCATCGGCGCCCCGGTGCGCCGCCTGGCCACCCTCGCGGCCGGGCACCACGCGTGCACCACGCACGTGACGACCACTCCGAGCAGCCCGACCAGCCCGAGCAGCCCGACCACCCGCACCAGCCAGGACGACCGGACCAGCCAGGCCCCACAGACCAGCCAGACCAGCCAGCAGACCCCGCAGACGTCGCACCCCACCCAGGGACGGAGCGCATGAGCACAGACACCAGCCCCGAGCTCAACGACATCGAGGCCCGCAACCCCGAGCTCGCCGGTCTCGGCACCTACCAGTACGGGTGGGCCGACCCCGACGCCGCCGGCGCCTCGGCGCGCCGCGGGCTGTCCGAGGACGTCGTGCGCGACATCTCGGGCCGCAAGGACGAGCCCGAGTGGATGCTCCGCACCCGCCTCAAGGCGCTGAAGATGTTCGGCCGCAAGCCGATGCCGGACTGGGGCAGCGACCTGTCCGAGATCGACTTCGACAACATCAAGTACTTCGTGAAGTCCACGGAGAAGCAGGCGGCCAGCTGGGACGACCTGCCCGCGGACATCAAGAGCACCTACGACCGCCTGGGCATCCCGGAGGCGGAGAAGCAGCGCCTCGTGGCCGGCGTCGCCGCGCAGTACGAGTCCGAGGTGGTCTACCACCAGATCAACGAGGAGCTCGAGCGCCAGGGCGTCATCTTCCTGGACACCGACACCGGCCTGCGCGAGCACCCGGAGCTGTTCCAGGAGTACTTCGGCTCCGTGATCCCCCCGGGCGACAACAAGTTCGCCGCCCTCAACACGGCCGTGTGGTCGGGCGGGTCCTTCATCTACGTGCCGCCGGGCGTCCACGTGGAGATCCCGCTGCAGGCCTACTTCCGGATCAACACCGAGAACATGGGCCAGTTCGAGCGCACGCTGATCATCGCCGACGAGGGCTCGTACGTGCACTACGTCGAGGGCTGCACCGCGCCGATCTACAAGTCCGACTCGCTGCACTCCGCGGTGGTCGAGATCGTCGTGAAGAAGAACGCCCGCGTGCGCTACACGACCATCCAGAACTGGTCGAACAACGTCTACAACCTCGTCACCAAGCGGGCGACCGCCGCCGAGGGCGCCACCATGGAGTGGATCGACGGCAACATCGGCTCCAAGGTGACGATGAAGTACCCGGCGATCTTCCTCATGGGTGAGCACGCCAAGGGCGAGACGCTGTCCATCGCCTTCGCCGGCGAGGGCCAGCACCAGGACGCCGGCGCCAAGATGGTGCACGCGGCGCCGCACACGTCCAGCTCGATCATCTCCAAGTCGGTGGCCCGCGGCGGCGGCCGCAGCTCCTACCGGGGTCTGGTGCAGGTGCTCGAGGGCGCCGGGCACTCGGCCTCGACGGTGCGCTGCGACGCGCTGCTGGTGGACTCCATCAGCCGCTCGGACACCTACCCCTACGTCGACGTCCGCGAGGACGACGTGTCCATGGGCCACGAGGCGACCGTCTCCAAGGTCTCCGAGGACCAGCTCTTCTACCTCATGAGCCGCGGCATGGCCGAGGACGAGGCGATGGCGATGATCGTGCGCGGCTTCATCGAGCCGATCGCCCGCGAGCTGCCCATGGAGTACGCCCTCGAGCTCAACCGGCTCATCGAGCTGCAGATGGAAGGAGCGGTCGGCTGAGCATGGCTGACACGTCCAACAGCACCGCCAGCGCCACCGGCACCACCAGCGGTGGCGTCCAGACCGACGGCGCCCTCGGGCTCGGCGGCCTGGACGCCGGCCGCGAGGACCTCGCCCTGGACCTCCCCGGCGGCGCCCCGGCGGCGCTCACGGCGCCGGACGCCGGCGCGCCCGCCGTCCCCGACGGCGGCTCGCCCGTCGGGTCCGCCCCGGCGCAGCACGGCCTGAACGCCCACAGCCACGGCGCGGGGGTGCCGGCCACCAACCGCGCCGAGCGGCGCACGTCCTTCGACGTCGCTGACTTCCCCGTGCCGAGCGGGCGCGAGGAGGACTGGCGCTTCACCCCCGTGGACCGCGCCCGCGACCTCTTCGAGCCGGCCGGTGCCGGCGCGACCGGCCTGCGCGTGGAGGTCTCCGCCGCGGACGGTGTGACGCACCGCCGCTCCGCCGACGGCGGGGGCGCCGCGGGGAAGGGCTTCGTGCCCGGTGACCGCGCCGCCGCCGTGGCCTGGGCGGACGCCGCCTCGGCCGGCGCCGTCGACGTCGTCGAGATCGCCCCCGAGGCGGACCTCGCCGAGCCCGTGCTCGTGCGCGTCGCCAGCGACGCCCCCCGCTCCGCCGGCCACCTCGTGGTGCGGGCCGGTGCCTACAGCCGCGCCACCGTGGTGCTGGACCACGCCGGCTCGGGCCACGTGGGCAGCGGCGTGGAGGTCGTGGTCGGCGAGGGCGCGCACCTCGTGCTGGTCAGCGTGCACCAGTGGCAGGACGACGCCGTGCACCTCGCGCAGCACGACCTGCTCGTGGGCCGTGACGCGACCGTCAAGCACGTCGTCGTGACCCTGGGCGGGTCGCTGGTGCGGGTCGGCTCGACCGTCCGGTACGACGGCCCCGGGGGTGACGCGACGCTGCTGGGCGTCTACTTCTCCGACGCGGGCCAGCACCTGGAGCACCGCTCCTTCGTGGACCACGAGGCGGCCAACTGCCGCTCCAACGTCACGTACAAGGGCGCGCTGCAGGGCGAGACCGCGCGTGCGGTCTGGGTCGGGGACGTGCTCATCCGCGCGAGCGCGCTGGGCACCGACACCTACGAGCTGAACCGCAACCTCGTGCTCACCGACGGCGCCCGCGCCGACTCGGTCCCCAACCTGGAGATCGAGACCGGCGAGATCGTCGGGGCCGGCCACGCCAGCGCCACCGGCCGCTTCGACGACGAGCAGCTCTTCTACCTGAGCAGCCGCGGCATCCCGGAGGACCAGGCCCGCCGCATGGTGGTCCGCGCCTTCTTCGCCGACGTGCTCCAGCAGATCGGGGTCCGCTCGGTCACCGACCAGCTCATGGCGGCCATCGAGGCCGAGCTCGAGCTGGCCGAGGGCTCCGGCTCCTCCGAGGTCCCGGCGGTCGCCGACGGCGTCGAGGCGGAGCTCGCGGGCGCTCGCCCGTGAGCTCGAGGTGAGCGGCCGGTGAGCAAGCCGATGAGCAGTCGATGAGCATGGTGCGCGTGTGCTCGGTGCACGACGTCCCCGACCCGGGGGCGCTGCGCGTCGAGGTGCCGACCCCGTCGGGGGCGGTGGCCGTGGCCGTCGTCCGCGACGACGACGGCCAGCTCCACGCGATCTCGGACACGTGCAGCCACCAGGCGGTCTCCCTGTCCGAGGGGGACGTCGAGGGCTGCCGGATCGAGTGCTGGCTGCACGGCTCGGCGTTCGACCTGCGCACCGGCCGCCCGAGCGCCCTGCCGGCCGTCCACCCCGTCCCCGTGTACGCGCTGTCCCTCGACGGTGACGACGTGCTCGTGGACGCGACCACCGACATCGGCGCCTCCGCAGAGCTGCGCTGACGAAGACCTGACTGAAGACCTGAGGAGCACCGCATGGCCACCCTGGAGATCCGCGACCTCCACGTCTCCGTGGAGACCCCCGACGCCGGCGCCAAGCAGATCCTGCGCGGCGTCGACCTGACCGTCCGCGCGGGCGAGACCCACGCGATCATGGGCCCCAACGGGTCCGGCAAGTCGACCCTGGCGTACTCGATCGCCGGGCACCCTCGCTACACCGTCACGGGCGGCTCGGTCACCCTGGACGGCGAGGACGTGCTGGCCATGAGCGTGGACGAGCGCGCTCGCGCCGGCCTGTTCCTGGCGATGCAGTACCCCGTCGAGGTGCCGGGCGTGACGGTGTCGAACTTCCTGCGCACCGCCAAGACCGCCGTGTCCGGCGAGGCGCCGTCCCTGCGCCACTGGACCAAGGACGTCAAGAGCGCCATGGACGCGCTGCGCATGGACCCGGCGTTCGCCGAGCGCAACGTCAACGAGGGCTTCTCCGGCGGTGAGAAGAAGCGCCACGAGATCCTGCAGATGGAGCTCCTCAAGCCCAAGGTCGCCGTCCTGGACGAGACCGACTCCGGGCTGGACGTCGACGCGCTGCGCATCGTGTCCGAGGGCGTCAACCGGGTCGGCGCCACCGGCGAGACCGGGCTGCTGCTCATCACGCACTACACGCGCATCCTGCGGTACGTGAAGCCCGACTTCGTCCACGTCTTCGTGGCCGGCCGCGTGGCCGAGGAGGGTGGCCCCGAGCTCGCCGACGACCTCGAGGAGAACGGCTACGACCGCTTCCTCGACTCCTCCGCGCCGGTGACCGCCTGATGTCCGACGTCGACGTCGCCGACGTCGAGGAGGCCCTCAAGGACGTCGTCGACCCCGAGCTGGGCATCAACGTGGTCGACCTCGGCCTCGTCTACGGCCTGACCGTGGAGGAGCCGCGCACCGCGGTCATCGACATGACCCTGACGTCGGCGGCGTGTCCGCTGACCGAGGAGATCGAGGCGCAGGTGGCCGACGTGCTCTCCGGCGTCGTCGACGACCACCGCATCAACTGGGTGTGGATGCCGCCGTGGGACATGCAGAAGATCACCCCGGACGGTCGCGACCAGCTCCGGGCGCTCGGCTTCAACGTCTGAGCCGCTCCGCGAGCGGTCGCACCGGCGTGCAGGACCCCGTCTCGAGGCCGCCCGAGGGCCTCGCGGCGGGGTCCTGCACGCCGGCAGCACCACGAGCGGCGGGGGTGGCGTGAGCAGCCGGCTCGTGGAGGTGGCCCCGGAGCGCCTGACCGGCTGGGTCGAGCGCTTCGTCGCCTCCCACGGTCCGGTGGACCTCGCGGAGGCGCCGGAGCGGTTGCTGCTGCGCGCCCCGGACGGCGAGGCCGCCGACCTCGAGGTGCCGTGGCCGCCGCTGCCGGCCCCGCCCGGGCCGTCGTCGTCCGCCGGCGCCGTGCAGGACGACGACGGTGGGCGCGTCGCCGCGCTGGCGGCGCACGCCGCCGCCGACCGGACCGCGCTGCTCGTGCTCGTGCGCCGGGGCGGGTGGGCCGTGGGCCTGGCGCGCGGCGGTGAGCTGCTGGACGGGACCCACGGCACGCGGTACGTGCAGTCGCGCACGGCGGCCGGCGGGTGGAGCCAGCAGCGCTACGCCCGGCGGCGGGCCCACCAGGCGGACGGGCTGGTCGCGGCCGCGCTCGACGGTCTCGGGACGCTGCTGGGGCGCGCCGTCCGGTCACCGGAGGTGGTCGTGCCCGGCGGGGACCGCCAGCTGGTGGCCGCGGTGCTCGACGCGGTCCCCGGACCGCTCGGCCCGCGGCTGGCGGCCCTGCCGAGGGGGCCGCTGCTCGACGTGCCGGACCCCCGACGCGCGGTGCTCGTGGACGCCGCGCAGCGCGCCCGCTGCGTGCGCGTGCGCGTGGACCAGCGGTCGTGACGACCCTCCGGGGTCGTCCGCCGGCCGAGGTCCGGGCGACCGGCCCGGGGAGGCGGGCCGCGCGCGGTCTGGCACCCTAGATCGGGTGATCACCACACCACGCAGCGTGATGACCATCGTCTCCGGAGCGGCCCTCGTGCTCGGTCTCGCCGCCTGCTCCACCGCCGGGGACATCGCCTCAGCAGCGGGGGAGGGCGCCAGCTCCGCGGCGGTCGGCGCAGCCCGCGGCGCGGCGCTGTCGCAGGTGTGCGGCTACGTCTCCGACGGCCAGGTCTCCGACGCCGACCTCCAGCAGATGCGCGCGGCGGTGCGCGCCGCCGAGGCCGCCGGCGTCCAGGGAGACGTCATCACCCAGGCCGACCGCCTCCTCGGCGACGGCGGCCCCGACGAGGGGCAGGTCGCCCAGCTCCAGGCCGCCTGCGCCCAGGCCGGTCAGGCGGACCCGAGCAGCTCCTGAACAGCCGCTGAGCAGCCCCTGAGCGGCGACCTGCCGCGGCCTCGACGGCAGCCCCTCGCCAGCGCGACCAGGCAGAAGACCCGCACCCCGGACCTCCGGGGGCGGGTCTTCCGCCTGGTCGGGACGGGGTCAGCCGCGCAGGCGGGCGGTGAGCCTCCAGGCGCCGGGCAGCGCCACGCCGGCGATGACGGCCTTCACCAGACCGCCCAGGAGGAACGGCGTGAAGCCAGCGGCCACGGCCTCACCGGCGCTCATGCCGGTGGCCAGGCCCAGCCACGGGACGCCGACGGCGAAGACGACCAGCTGACCGGCGGCGAACAGCGGCACGGCGCGCCACCAGCGGCGGTCGGCGCCGTACCGGGCCGCCAGGCCGATGAGGAAGGCCGCGGGCAGGAAGCCGACGATGTAGCCGCCCGTGGCGCCCAGCACCACGTGCAGGCCGCCGGAGGCCTCGGAGTAGAACGGCAGGCCCACCGCGCCGAGCACGGCGTACAGGCCCATCGAGCTGAGGCCGCGCACCGGGCCGAGCGAGGCGGCCACGAGCACCAGCGCGAGCGTCTGGCCGGTGATGGGGACGGGGGTGCCGGGCAGCGGCACCACCACCTGCGCGAGCAGCGCGGTGAGCAGCGCGCCGCCGGTCACGAGCAGGGCGTCGCGCACGCGCGTCGAGGCGCCGACGGCGGGGACGAGGTCTGCCAGCACGGCCCGACGGGGCAGCCGACCAGGGAGGGGAGCGGTGACGGACACGGGAACACCCTGGCAGACGGCGCCGCGCCGCCCAAGGGGGAGCCTCGCGGCGCCTAGAATGGGCAGGACATGATCACAGCGACTGACGTAGAGCTCCGCGCCGGCGCCCGCCTCCTGGTCTCCGGGGCCACCTTCCGCGTCGGTCGCGGTGACAGGGTGGGCCTGGTGGGCCGCAACGGCGCCGGCAAGACCACCCTGACCCGCGTGCTGTCCGGGGAGACCCAGCCGGCCGGCGGCACGGTGACCTCCGACGGGCCCGTGGGCTACCTCCCGCAGGACCCGCGCACCGGCGACCTCGAGCAGTCCGCCATCGCGCGGGTGCTCTCCGCGCGCGACCTGGACTCGGTGGTGGTCAAGATGCGCGCCGCCGAGGCCCAGATGGCCGGGGACGACCCGGTGGCGAGCGCGAAGGCCATGGACCGGTACGCCCGGCTCGAGGCGCGGTTCACCGCCGCCGGCGGCTACGCGGCGGAGGCCGAGGCCCACCGGATCGCCGCCAACCTCAACCTCCCCGAGCGCGTGCTCGCCCAGCCGCTGGGCACGCTGTCCGGCGGCCAGCGCCGCCGCGTGGAGCTGGCGCGCATCCTCTTCTCCGACGCCGAGGTGCTGCTCCTGGACGAGCCCACCAACCACCTCGACGCGGACTCCATCGTCTGGCTGCGCGACCACCTCAGGACGTACTCCGGCGGGCTGGTGGTCATCAGCCACGACGTCGGCCTGCTCGAGGCGGTCTGCACCAAGGTGTTCCACCTCGACGCCAACCGCTCCCAGCTGGACCTGTACAACGTCGGCTGGAAGCTCTACCTCGACCAGCGGCGCATCGACGAGGAGCGGCGCAAGCGGGAGCGCGCCAACGCCGAGAAGAAGGCCGGCACGCTCATGGCCCAGGCCGACAAGATGCGCGCGAAGGCCACCAAGGCCGTCGCGGCGCAGAACATGGCCAAGCGCGCCGAGAAGCTGGTGGCGGGTCTGGAGGACGTGCGCCAGGCCGACCGCGTCGCCAAGCTGCGCTTCCCGTCCCCCGCGGCCTGCGGGCGCACGCCCCTGACCGCGGAGCACCTGTCCAAGTCCTACGGCTCGCTGGAGATCTTCACCGGGGTCGACCTGGCCATCGACAAGGGCAGCAAGGTCGTCGTCCTGGGGCTGAACGGCGCGGGGAAGACCACCCTGCTGCGCCTGCTCGGCGGCGTGGAGACCCCCGACACCGGCGCCGTGGTGCCGGGGCACGGCCTGCGGCTGGGCTACTACGCCCAGGAGCACGAGACCATCGACGTCGACAGGTCCGTGCTCGAGAACATGCGCTCGGCCTCGCCCGACCTGGACGACACCGGCGTGCGCAGCGTGCTGGGCTCCTTCCTCTTCGTCGGGGACGACGTCCACAAGCCGGCCGGGGTGCTCTCCGGCGGGGAGAAGACGCGCCTGGCGCTGGCGATGCTCGTGGTGAGCGCGGCCAACGTGCTGCTGCTCGACGAGCCCACCAACAACCTCGACCCGGCCAGCCGGGAGGAGGTCCTGGACGCCCTGCGGCGCTACGAGGGCGCGGTGGTGCTGGTCACCCACGACGAGGGCGCGGTGCACGCCCTGGAGCCCGAACGGGTGGTGCTCCTCCCCGACGGCCAGGAGGACCTGTGGAGCCCCGAGTACGCCGAGCTGGTCTCCCTCGCCTGACCGGCGGCTGACCGGCGGCTGACCAGCGGCTGAACGCCCGGAACGGGACCAAGGTCCCGTTCCGGCGCGCCGCCCCCCGGGGGATCATCGGAGGCGAGAAGATCGGTGCCGGTGGCACCGGGTGTGACGAGGTCGCACCATGGAGGGCACCATGGTCGTTCCGGACACCGTCGAAGCACTGCGGTGGATGGGCGCGGCCAGCAGGGGACTGGTCGAGGACGACTCAGGAGGACGACACGTGAGTGACAACCCAGTGATCAAGAAGGGTGCTCGCATCACCGGAGGTGAGCGCACCACGCTCGCCGACGACCTGAAGGCGAAGTACGCCCAGGGCGCGAGCATCCGCGCCCTGGCTGCGGAGACGGGCCGTTCCTACGGCTTCGTGCACCGCATCCTCACCGAGAGCGACGTCTCCCTCCGCAGCCGCGGTGGGGCGACGCGGGGCTCCCGCAAGGCGAGCTGAGCCGTCACCGGAGGCGGGTCCGCTCGAACAGCGTGGCGGCCCGCGTCCGGCACAGCGCCGGGACCTCCTGAGGGGGGCGGGAAGTCCTGGCGCGTCGCGGTGGTTGACCTCCAGCGATGAGCAGCACCAGCGGCTGGGCCGCCATGCGGTCCTTCAGCCGCGACGGGTCGGTGCGCGAGCACCGCCTCGCACCGGGCACGCTGCGTCGCGTCGCGGCCCTCGCCCGGCCCCACCGGCGGCCCCTGGCCGTCTTCACAGCCCTCGTGGTCCTGGACGGCGCTCTCGTCGCCGTCCCTCCGCTCCTGCTGCGCCACCTCATCGACGACGGCGTGAACACCGGCGACCGCTCCGTCGTCGTCGTCCTGGCCCTCCTCGTGGCCGGTGTGGCGCTGGCCGAGGCCGGGCTGTCGCTGGTGCAGCGGTGGCTGTCGGCCCGCATCGGCGAGGGCCTCATCTACGAGCTGCGCAGCGCCGTCTTCGAGCACGTCCAGCGCCAGTCCATCGGCTTCTTCACCCGCAGCCAGACCGGCGCGCTGGTCTCGCGCCTCAACAGCGACGTGGTGGGCGCGCAGCAGGCCTTCACCTCCACCGCCTCCGGCGTGCTGTCCAACGCCGTGACGCTGGTGTCGGTGCTGGCGGTGATGCTGGTGCTCAGCTGGCAGATCACCCTGCTGGCGCTCGTGGTGGTGCCCGCGTTCCTGCTGCCGGCGCGCCGGGTGGGCCGCCGCCTGGCCGGCCTGCGGCGCGAGGCGATGCAGCGCAACGCCGACCTCGGCGAGCGGATGACGGAGCGCTTCGGCGTGGCCGGCGCGCTGCTGGTCAAGACCTACGGCGACGACGGCGCCGAGTCCGCCGAGTTCCGCGCCAAGGCGGCCGCCGTCCGCGACGTGGGCGTGCGCACCGCGCTGAGCAGCCGCGTCTTCTTCGCCGGGCTCACGGCCCTGGCAGCGCTGGCGACGGCGATGGTCTACGGCGTGGGCGGGTGGCTGGCCATCAGCGGCACCGTCACCACCGGCTCGCTCGTGGCGCTGGCGGCCCTGCTGGCGCGCCTGTACGGGCCCATCACGGGCCTCGCGAACGTGCAGGTGGACGTGATGACGGCGCTGGTCTCCTTCGAGCGCGTCTTCGAGGTGCTCGACCTGGCCCCCGCGGTGCGCGACCCCGCCCACCCGCGCCCGCTGCCGGACGGCCCGCTCGACGTGGAGCTCGACGACGTCGTCTTCACCTACCCGGCCGTCTCGACGCTGGCCTCGCTGCAGGCCGGTCCGTCCGCCGCGCAGGACGACGACGGCGACCGTCCCGTGGTGCGCGGCGTGAGCCTGCGCGCCCGCGCCGGAGAGGTGGTGGCGCTGGTGGGCCGCAGCGGCGCGGGCAAGACCACGCTGGCCTCGCTCGTGGCCCGCCTGCACGACGTCGACTCCGGCGCCGTCCGCGTCGGCGGCGTCGACGTGCGCGAGACCTCCCAGGCCGAGCTGCGCCGCCGCGTGGGCGTGGTCAGCCAGGACGCGCACCTGTTCCACGACACGGTGCGCGCCAACCTCCTCTACGCCCGCGCCGACGCCACCGAGGCCGACCTGTGGGCGGCGCTGGCCGCCGCCCGCGCCGACGGCGTGGTCCGGGCCCTGCCGCAGGGCCTGGACACCGTGGTGGGCGAGCGCGGGCACCGGCTCTCCGGCGGGGAGAAGCAGCGCGTGGCGCTGGCCCGGCTGCTGCTGCGCGCGCCCAGCGTGGTGGTCCTCGACGAGGCCACCGCCCACCTCGACAGCGAGTCCGAGCGGGCCGTCCAGGAGGCCCTCGACGCGGCGCTGGTGGGCCGCACGAGCATCGTCATCGCCCACCGGCTCTCCACCGTGCGCTCGGCGGACCTCATCTGCGTGGTCGACGCCGGTCGCGTGGTCGAGCGCGGCCGGCACGCCGACCTCGTCGCCCGCGGTGGCCTCTACGCCGAGCTGCACCGCACCCAGTTCACCGACGACCCGCTGGCCGCCTGAGCCCCTCAGCGGCCCAGCTGGCGCTCGCCCTCCCGGCGCGCGTGGGCGATCATCGCCTCGACCGCGGCGTCCTCGACCTCCTCGTCGGTGGGGACCCGGTCCGGATCGCGCACCACCACCTCCGCCCGGCGCTCACGCCGCCCGGCGGCGACGTCGGCCTCGTAGGCCGCGCGGCGCAGGTGGACCACGAGGAAGACCCACGCGCCCACGGCGAACAGCAGCCACTGCACGGTGTACCCGAGGTGGGGACCCTCGTCCTGGCTCGGCTCGAGCGGCGCCGCTGGCGGCCTCGCCGACGGCGCGGGCTGCTCCGTGCCGTCCTCCAGCTCGCCGTAGGCGGCGGTGACGAGCCGCTGGGCCGTGGCCGCGCCCGCGGACGCCGCCACGCCGGCCCTCACGGTGCCGGGCAGGTCGACCGCCTGCACCTGCCCGGCCGGCGCGCCGCGCCCGTCGACGGGCTCCGAGGGGCGCAGCCGCACGACGGCGCTGACGGTGCCCCGCGGGGGCGCGGGCACCGCGGACGGGGCGTCCGCCGTGGCCGGGTCGGGCGCGAGCCAGCCGCGGTCGACCACGAGCACGCGCCCGTCGTCCAGGCGCAGCGGGACGAGCACCTCGTAGCCGTATCCGTCGTCACCGTGCTGGCGGTGCCGCACGAGCAGCGTGGAGGACGCCAGGTACTGGCCGCTGACGGCCACGGGGGTCCACGTGCGCTCGGCCGGCAGGGAGGCCGCGCCAGCCGGGAGCACGGCGTCCAGGGCCGCGGGGGAGCGGTCGTAGTTCGAGCGCACCAGCTCGATGGCCGCGACGCGCTCGGCGCGGCGGTCCCACTGCCACCGGGCCAGCGCCAGGCAGGCCAGCGTGAACAGGAGGGCGAGGGCGATCGCCCTCAGCCATCGCCGCTGCAGCAGCAGCCGGTGCACGCCACCACGGTACGGCGCCCGGCTGGGTGCTCCCTGCGCCCGCCGCCGCAGGCCAGGCCGGGGGCCGGCCCCCGGAGCGGGGCGGGGGTCAGGTGCGGGTCAGGCGCGGGTCAGGCGCGGGTCAGGCGGTGCGCTGCGCGGCCAGCGGAGCGGTCGCGGAGACCGCCTCCACCTCGCGCAGGAAGCCGCGCACCTGCAGGTGCGCGGAGAGGTGGTCGAGGTGCTCGCCGCAGGCCAGCCAGGTCTTGCGCCGCTCGGGGGTGTGGAGGCGGGGGTTGTTCCACAGGAGCGCGTGGGCTGCGCCGGCCCTGCACCCCCGTGCGCTGCAGACCAGGTCCGGTGCGGGCTCGTGCAGCTCGAAGGCCATGGCCCCATGGTCGCACCCGCTCGGCCCCGGGGGAACCCCGGAAGGCCTGTGGGTTGCCCGGGGGTGAACACCTGCGGGCGGCCGGTGGGGGCGCCGGGCGGTGGGGGTCCGCCCGGCGCCTGGTGCGAGTCGACGGGGGGACGCCTCGCACCGGGTGCGATCTTGGCCGTGATGACGAGGCGCGCGCAGCACTGCGGCTCCGATGTCACCCCACCGGTGGACACGGGACGACGGACGTCCACCCGTCGGCAGGCGTCGGTGACGCTCCGTCACCGGCGTGTCGGGCAGGGCTCAGCTGGCGCGCGCCTGCGGCGGGTCGTCGTCGTCCTGGGAGGCGCTGCGCGCCGGGGACGCCGCCTCCGGTGCCACCCGGTCGGCCGAGCGCCCCGGCCCGTCGGTGGGGCTGTCGACGGTCTCGCCGCGGACCACCGTCACGGGGCGCAGGGCCGCCGGCTCGGCCACGGCCTCCTCGCGGTGCGGCGAGGGCACGTCGCGCACGGAGCGGCCGGAGCCCCAGGCGACGGGCAGGCGCTCGCGACCGGCGTTGGCGATGAGCACCGCCACGTAGGGCAGGAAGATCGCGCCGACCGCCGCGACCCACCGCCACGCGCCGGGCAGCACGAAGATGAGGCCGAAGCACAGGATCCGGATGCCCATGGTGATGCTGTACTTGAGCATCCGGGCGTTGATGTCCTGCTGGTGGGAGCGCCCGACGGACGTGATCGACGGGGTGGACGAACTGCTCCGCCGGTCCGACCTCGGGGTCTGCGTGCGAGCCACGGGTCAACCGTACGTCGGGGGTGCCGGTAGCGTGCGCCCGCGAGAGCCGGACGTCGCGCTGCTCACACCGAGCCCGCGCCGCACCGGTCTGGCGGGACTTGACGGGACCACGGGGGCCGCACCGGCCCAGGAGCAGGGGGTGGCGCGTGCCGGACGGCCGCAGCGTGCTGGTGACGGGGGCTGACCGGGGGATCGGCCGCGCGATCGCCGCAGCGTTCGTCGCCCAGGGTGACCGGGTGGTCGGCACGTACCGCACGGGACGGCCCGAGGACGTGCCCGAGGGCGCGCTCGCCGTCCAGGCGGATGTGACGGACACCACGTCGGTGGACGCCGCGTTCACGCGCGCCGAGGAGGCCCACGGCCCCGTCGAGGTGCTCGTGGCCAACGCCGGCGTCACCCGGGACGCGCTGCTGATGCGGGCCACCGACGACGACTTCGCCGCCGTCCTGGACACCAACCTCGGCGGCGCCCACCGCTGCGCGCGCCGCGCCGCCAAGGGCATGGTGCGCCTCAAGCGCGGCCGCATCGTGCTCATCGGCAGCGTGGTGGGCCTGTACGGCTCGCCCGGCCAGGCCAGCTACGCGGCCAGCAAGGCCGCGCTCGTGGGCCTGGCCCGCTCGCTGACCCGGGAGCTGGGCGGGCGCGGCATCACCGCGAACGTCGTCGCGCCCGGCTACATCAGCACCGCGATGACCGACGCGCTGCCGGAGGCGCAGCAGCAGAGCTACCAGAAGGCGATCCCGGCCGGCCGCTTCGGCGCGACCGACGAGGTCGCCGGCGTCGTGGCCTTCCTGGCCTCGGACGCCGCCGGGTACATCAGCGGGGCGGTCGTCCCCGTCGACGGAGGATTGGGGATGGGTCACTGATGGCTGGACTTCTCGAGGGCAAGCGCCTGCTGGTCACGGGGGTCCTCACGGACACCTCGATGGCGTTCCACGTCGCGCGCCTGGCCCAGGAGCAGGGCGCCACCGTGGTGCTCAGCAGCTTCGGGCGCCAGATGCGCATCACCGAGGTCATCTCCCGGCGGCTGCCGCAGCCGGCGCCGGTGGTCCAGCTGGACGTCTCCAGCGCTGAGGACCTCGGTGCCCTGGCCGGCCGCATCACCGAGCAGCTCGGCGAGGGCGCGCAGCTGGACGGCGTGGTGCACTCCATCGGGTTCGCGCCGCAGGCGGTCATGGGCGACGGGTTCCTGTCCGCCGAGTGGGGTGACGTCGCCACTGCGCTGCAGGTCTCTGCGTTCAGCCTGCAGTCCCTCGTGGTGGCCTGCCGCCCGCTGCTGGCGCCGGGCGCCGGCGTGGTGGGGCTCACCTTCGACGCGTCGCTGGCGTGGCCGGTGTACGGCTGGATGGGCGTGGCCAAGGCCGCGTTCGAGTCCGTGAGCCGCTACCTGGCCCGCGAGCTGGGCGGCGAGGGCGTGCGCTGCAACCTCGTGGCCGCCGGCCCGGTCCGCACCACCGCCGCCAAGGCGATCCCGGGCTTCGAGGCGTTCGAGAGCGTCTGGAGCGAGCGGGCCCCGCTGGCGTGGGACGTCAAGGACCCGGTGCCCCCGGCGCAGGCCTGCGTGGCGCTGCTGTCCGACTGGTTCCCCAAGACCACCGGCGAGATCGTGCACGTGGACGGCGGCGTCCACGCCGTCGGCGCCTGAGCGGTCCGGGCCAGCCGTGACGGACGGGCACCGGCCGGGCACAGCGCTGCACCGCCTGGTGCTCGTGCGGCACGGCAAGGCCGAGGTCGGCTCCGCCGACGGCACCGACCACTCCCGCGCCCTCGCGCCCCGCGGCGCCGGCCAGGCGGCCTCGACGGCCGCCTGGCTGGCCCAGCAGGGCCTGGGCGAGCCGGACCTCGTGCTGGTGTCCTCAGCCCTGCGCACGGCGCAGACCTGGGAGGCCATGGCCCCCGCGCTGCGCCCGGGCACGGTGCGCGAGGAGCCGGAGCTGTACGACACCTCCTCCTCGGCGCTGGTCCACCTCGTGGCGGGCACGCCGGAGGAGGTGGGCGTCCTGGTGGTCGTCGGGCACGAGCCCGTCATCTCGGGGGCGGCCTCGGCGCTGGCCGGTGACGGCTCCGCCGGGCGGCTCGCGGCGCAGGTCCTCGCCGGCGTGAGCACCGGCTCCGCCGTCGTCCTGCAGCTGGACGTCCCCTGGAGGGGCCTGCAGCAGGGGGCCGCGCGCCTGGTGGCGCTCCACTCCCCCTGACGCCAGCCGTCGTCAGCCGGCGCGCAGGTGCGCCCAGACCACCTTGCCGCCCGGGACCTCCTCGACGTGCCAGCGGACGGCGAGGGTCGTCACCACGAGCATCCCCCGGCCGCCGCCGTCGTAGGGCGCCACGAGCTCGGGGTGCACCTGGGAGGTGTCGAGCACCCCCACCGACGCCGACGTCGCGTCCGCCTCGATCAGCAGCTCCAGCGGGCCGGGCGCGTGCCGCACGGCGTTGGTGACCAGCTCGGAGACCACCAGGACGACGGCCTCGGTCAGGGCGGTCCCGGCCCCCGCCCGCGCGAGGTGCTCGGCGGCGGCGACGCGCCCGAGCCGCGCGGAGGCCGGTTCGGGCGCCAGCACGAGGGTGCGGCGCAGCGCCACGTCAGCTCGGTCCTGGGTCAGCTGGGCGGCGTCAGCTCAGCGGCGTGGCCGAGGACGGGACGCGCTCGTCCGGGCGCACCGGCGGCGGCGGGGTGCCGTCGCCGAACGGGCGACCGCCCAGCTGCTCGCGGTGGTGCGGCTCCAGCCAGCCCGCGAGGTCCGGGCCCGCCGGCACGATCCCGGAGGGGTTGATGTCGCGGTGGACCCGGTAGTAGTGGGCCTTGATCTGGGTGAAGTCGGTGGTGTCGCCGAACCCGGGCGTGGTGAACAGGTCCCGCGCGTAGGCCCACAGCGCCGGCATCTCGGAGAGCTTGCTGCGGTTGCACTTGAAGTGGCCGTGGTAGACGGCGTCGAAGCGCGCCAGGGTGGTGAACAGGCGCACGTCGGCCTCGGTGATGGTGTCGCCGACGAGGTAGCGCTGGGAGGTCAGCCGCTCCTCCAGCCAGTCCAGCGCCGTGAAGAGCCGGTCGTAGGCGGCCTCGTAGGACTCCTGCGACCCCGCGAAGCCGGACCGGTAGACGCCGTTGTTGACCTCGGTGTAGACGCGCCGCATGACGGAGTCCATCTCGTCGCGCAGGTGCTCGGGGTAGAGGTCCGGTGCGCCGTCGCGGTGGTGCTCGGTCCACTCGGTGGACAGGTCGAGCGTCATCTGCGCGAAGTCGTTGGTGACCACGGCCCTCGACGGCACGTCGACCAGCGCCGGCACGGTGATGCCGCGCGGGTAGTCGGGGAAGCGCGCGAAGTACGCCTCCTGGAGGCGCTCGTACCCCAGCACCGGGTCCCGGCCGTCCGGGTCCAGGTCGAAGGTCCAGCTGCGCTCGTCGTGCGTGGGGCCGCACAGCCCCATCGAGATGGCGTCCTCCAGACCCAGCAGGCGGCGGACGATGATCGCCCGGTTGGCCCACGGGCAGGCGCGCGCCGCCACCAGGCGGTAGCGGCCCGCCTCGACGGGCCACCGCAGGACGCCGTCGCCGTCCTCGACGGGGCCGGACCCCGCCGTGCCCCCGGCGTCCCCGGCCGCGCTCGTGATGCGGTCGGTGATGTACCGGGTGTCGCGCGTGAACTCCTGCCCGGGCTGGGAGTACACGCCCGGCGTGGAGTGCTCGGAGTGCTCGGCGCTGCTGTCGGCGGTGCTGCTCACGGCCAGACCCTAGGCGCGACCGGGGCCGCACGCCCTGCGGGGAGTCGCCCGCTCGGACTGCCGCCGCGGCCCGTCCGGGTGCACCATGGGAGCGCGAGTCGTCCGTCAGACCCCCCGAGAGACCCCCGAGCGCGGAGGTGGCCCGTGAGCACGGGTGCGCTGCACGGCCCCGGTTCCCGTCCTGCGCCGCGCACCGCGGCCCTCGACACGGCCCTCCACACGGCCCCCGACGTCCTGCCGGTCCTGTCCGCCGGGCGGCACCGCAGCCCCCGCGGCGGTGCCTGCTTCATGGAGGTGGCCTCCTTCCTGGCGGGGGAGCGCTGGAGCGACCACCCCTCCTGCACCGACCCCCTGCTCGCCACCGCCGCCCGCTGCGTCAACGACCGCACCAGCGACGCCGCCCGCCCCCGCCTGGGCGCGCTGGTCCCCGACGTCGTGGGCCTCACCAGCGACGACCCCCGCCTCGCGCCGCTGCTGGTGCGCGCGGCGGCCGCCCACGCCCTCCCGGTGGCCGCCGAGCCGCGCCAGCGGGTGCTGGCGGTGGCGGTGCTCACGTGCGACGGCGTGCTCGCCGAGCTCGACGGCCGCGACGAGGACCACCTCGAGCCGGAGACGGAGGCGGCGTTGCGCCGTGCTCCCGGCGCGCAGCGATGGGCCCGGCGCTTCGTGGAGGAGAACCGCCCGCGCCGCCGCGGACGCCCCAGTGCGCGGGCGAGGGACTTCGCCCGCCGCTCCGCCCCGCAGCTCGTCGCGCTCGCGGTGGGCGCTCTGGCCGACACCGGTCGGCCTGACGTGGACGACCGGCTCCACGCCCTGCTGGTCGACCTCGTGGCTCTGGGCCGGGCGCACGCGTCACCGGCCGTGCGCGGCCCGGGCTCTCCCGCGGCGCGGCTGACGGCTGAGCGGTGGGCCGCGGCGGTGGCCCTGACGGGGGCTCGCTGAAGAGGGTGCGCTGAACAGGGTGCGCTGAACAGGGTGCGCTGAACAGGGTGCGCTGAACAGGGTGCGCTGAACAGGGTGCGCTGAGAGGGGCCCCGGGGCGCGGGTCCTCGGGTGGCACCCCGGCGGTGACGAGCAAACGAGAACCGTTACTGTTCCCGCGTGGAGGTGCTGCGGGTCCGTGCGCTGACGGCCGCCGCGGCGGGCCGGGAGCTGCTGCGCGGCGTCGACCTCGTGGTCCCCGAGGCCGGGGCGCCCGGCGCCCGCACGGCCGTGGTCGGCGCCTCCGGCTCGGGCAAGTCCCTCACGGCGGGCGCGGTGCTCGGCAGGGTGCCCCGCGGGGTGCAGGTGGCCGGGTCCGTCAGGGTGGGCGGCCAGGAGGTCCTCGGGGTGCCCGCCTCCCGTCGTGCTCGCGACGGCCGGCCCAGCGCCGTCGGGCAGGACCCGTCCCGCGCGCTGCACCCCCTCGTGGGGGTCGGCGCCCAGGTGGCGGCCCCGCTGCGGGCCCTGGGCGCCGGCCGCCGCGCCGCCCTCGCCGAGGCCCTCGACCTGCTCGCGGCCGTCGGCCTGTCCGACCCCGCCACCGCCGCGGCCGCCCGGCCCGCCGAGCTCTCCGGCGGCCAGCGGCAGCGGGTCTGCCTGGCCCTCGCCCTCGCCCGTCCCGGGCCGCTGCTCGTGGCCGACGAGCCCACCACCGCCCTCGACGTGGTCACGCAGGCCGGCGTCGTGGAGCTGCTGCGCGAGCGCACCGGCGGCCCGGGCCAGCCCGGGCTGCTCTTCATCACCCACGACCTCGCCGTCGCGGCGCAGCTGTGCGAGCGGGTGGTGGTGGTCGCGCACGGCCGCGTGGTCGAGGAGGCCGACACCGCCGCGCTGCTCGCAGACCCCACCAGCCCCGCCGGGCGCGCCCTGGTCGCCTCGGCCCGCCGCGCCGAGCGGGCGCTGCCCATCGGCGCCGCAGGACCTCGGTGAGCGGGCGGTGAGCGGGAGGGGGGAGGCGCTGCTGCGCGCCCGCGGCGTGGTGCGCCGCTACCGGGGGCCCGGGGGCGCGCGCACCGTGCTCGACGGGGTGGACCTCGACGTCCACCGCGGCGAGGCGGTGGCCCTGGTCGGCAGCTCGGGGGCGGGCAAGTCCACCCTGCTGCGGGTCCTCCTGGCGCTGGAGGCACCTGACGCCGGCACCGTGTGCGCGGCGGCAGCCGGCGACGACGACGGCGACCTGCTGCGGCCCGTGCGCCCGCACCGGCGCACCAGCGCCCTGCGCTGGTACCGCCGCGCGGTCCAGCTGGTGCCCCAGGACGGCGCCGCCAGCCTCGACCCCCGGACGACCGCCCTGCAGGCCGTGGCCCAGCCCCTGGTCAGGCTCGGCCTGTGCGGCCCCGGCACCACCCGTAGGACCACCGGCGGGCCCGCCAGCAGCACCGCGGCCGCCGAGCGCGCCGCGGAGTGCCTCGAGGCCGTGGGCGTGGAGGCGGCGCTGCACGCCCACCGGCCGTGCCAGCTCTCCGGTGGGCAGGCGCAGCGCGTCGCGGTGGCGCGGGCGCTCGCGCCCCGGCCCCGCGTGCTGCTGGCCGACGAACCGGTCAGCGGCCTGGACGCCCCGCTGCGCGAGCACGTGGTCGAGGCCCTCGCCCGGGCGCGGGAGAGCACCGCGCTGCTGCTGGTCAGCCACGACCTCACCGCCGTCGCCGCGCTGTGCGGACGCACCGCCGTGCTCCACGCCGGACGCCTCGTCGAGGACCGGCCCACCCACGACGTGCTCACCGACCCCCGCCACGCGGCCACCCGCAGCCTCGTCGACGCCGTGCCCCGCCTGCCCGCCTGAGCGCCGGCCCACCAGCAGCCCACGTCACCCCACGTCACCCCGCGTTCCACCGGCGCGGACCACCCCAGGAGGACCCTTGTCACGCTCCAGCACGCCCCACCACGAGCCTCGTCGCCGCCTCGCGCTGCGCCTCGCCGTCCCCGCGGCCGGCCTGCTCCTGCTCACCGGCTGCTTCTCCGGCTCCACCGGGAGCGGCGGCGAGGTCGCCTCGGTCACGGAGACGGACGCCACCGAGGGCACCGGCGCCCGCCTGCGCATCGCCCACCTGCAGCCGCCGCGCTCCGGCTTCTCGCCCCTCACCGACGACGCGTTCAAGATGGCCCGCTGGTCCAACGTCGAGACCCTGGTCACCCTCGACGACGACGGCGACGCGCAGCCCCTGCTGGCCACCGCCTGGTCCCAGGTCGACCCCACCACGTGGCGCTTCGAGGTCCGCCAGGGCGTGCGCTTCCACGACGGCCAGCCGATGACCGCGGCCGCCGTCGTCGGGTCCCTGGCCGCCGCCGCTGCCGCCGCCCCGCCACCGCGCATCCTCGACGGCGTCGACCTGAGCGCCGAGGTGGACCCGAGCGCTCCGGAGGGGGCCGTGCTCGTGCGGACGGCGCAGCCCGACCCGCTGCTGCCGCAGCGGCTGTCCAGCCCTCAGCTGGCCGTCATGTCGCCGGCCGCCTACTCCACCGACGCCGCGGGGAAGACCGTGGTCGACCCGGTCCGCCACGCCACCGGCCCGTTCGTGCTGACCGCCGTCAACGGCACCTCCAGCGCCACCCTCGACCGCTTCGAGGGCTACTGGGGCGAGCCGGCGGCCGCCGCGGGCATCGACGCCGCGTTCGTGCCGGACGGCACCGCGCGCGCCGCGGCGCTGCGGACGGGGACCGCCGACGTCGTCGAGGCCGTCCCCGCGGGTCAGGCGTCCCTGCTCGACCCGGCGCTGCTGCACGAGGTGAAGATGCCGCGCACCAACACCCTCTACCTCAACACCTCCCGCGGTGCCTTCGCCGACCCGGCCGTGCGCGCCGCGGCGCGCGAGGCGGTGGACGCCCGCACGATCGTCGACACCGTCTACGAGGGCCGCGCCGACGTCGCGCAGGGGCTGCTCGGCCCCGCGCTGCCCTGGACGGCGGACCGACCGCGGCGGACCCCGTCGGTGGCGCCGGCCGGTGCCGCCGACGGGAAGACCATCACCATCGGCACCTTCACCGACCGCGCCGAGCTCCCCGAGGTGGCCGTGCAGCTGCAGGCCCAGCTCGAGGCCGCGGGGTTCACGGTGCGCCAGGACGTGCGCGACTACGCCCAGATCGAGGCCGACGCCCTGGCCGGGAGGTTCGACGCGTTCGTCCTGTCACGCGCCACCGTGCTCGACTCCGGTGACCCGGTCGCCTACCTGGCCAGCGACTTCAGCTGCGGAGGCTCCTTCAACCTGTCCCAGTTCTGCGACGCCGGCGTCGACGCCGCCATCGCCGAGGCCGCGGCCACCCCGGCCGGGCCGGAGCGCCGTGCCGCGGTGCTGGAGGCCGAGAGGCTGGTGCTGGAGGCCGACGCCGCGGTGCCGCTGCTCCACGAGCGCGTGCTCCAGGGCGAGCAGCCCGGGGTGACCGGTGCCGTCCGGGACCCGCGCGAGAGGGCCCTCGTCACCACGGGCACCCGCGTCGGAGCAGCTGCGGCGTGAGCGCGCGCGAGGCGCCGACCGGCCGGGGCGCGCCGAGCCCGGCACGGGGGGAGGCCCCACGACGAGCCCGGGCCCTCCCCTCGGGCCTGACCTCGGGTCTGACCTCGGGTCTGGCATCGGGCGCGGTGGTCGGCGCCTCGCGCCTGGGGGCGGTGGCGGCGGCGCTCGTCGTCGTCGGAGTCCTGCCGTGGCTGTCGGGGCGCGACCCGGCGCTCACGGTGCTGCGCGCCCGCTCGGAGGAGCAGGTGGCCACCCCCGAGGCGCTCGCCGCGGTGCGGGCCGACCTCGGCCTGGCGCCCACCGCGGGCGAGCAGCTGCTGCGCTGGGCGGGCGGCGTGGTCCGCGCGGACCTGGGGGCGTCCTGGGTCAGCGGACGCCCCGTGCTGCCCGACGTGCTGGGCGGGCTCGCCGTGTCCCTGACGCTCATGGGCTTCGCGATCGCGGTGGCCGCGGTGGTGGCCGCCCTCGTGGTGTTCCCCGCGCTGCGGGCGGCCCTGCGCGGGCAGGCGCGCCGCAGCGGGGGCGCCGCCGCCGCGCTGCTGACCGCCCTGCCCGAGTTCCTGCTGGCCACGGCCCTGCTGGTGGTGCTCGCCGCGCACCTGCGCTGGCTGCCGCCCTACGGCTGGGAGGGGCCGGCGCACGCGGTGCTGCCGGCGCTGGCGCTCGGGCTGCCGGCCGGGGGCCTGCTCGGGCGGCTGCTGTCCGACGCCGTGAGCTCCGCGGCGGCCGAGCCCTGGGCGGCCACGTGGGCGAGCGCCGGCACCACCCGCGCCCGCCTGGCCGGTGGCCTCCTGCTGCGCGCGGTGCCCGGTGTCGCCCCGCAGGTCGGCATGGTGCTGGTGGGCCTGGCCGGCGGCGCCGTGGCGGTCGAGCGGGTCTTCGCCGTCCCCGGCATCGGCCGCACCGCCCTGGGCGCCGCGGGCGCGCAGGACGCGCCGCTGCTGCAGGGCTGCGTGCTCGCGCTGCTGGTGGTGGGCGCCGTCTGCGGAACCAGCGCCGCCCTGCTGCGCCGCCTGGTGCTCGGCCGGACGCTGCGCACGGCTGGCCTGAGCGTGGCCGAACCTGCCGCCACCCGCGGCCGGGGCGGGCTCGCGGTGCCCGCGGTCTGCGCCGCGCTGGTCGTCGCCACCACCGTCGCCGGGCTGCTGCGGGACCCCTTCACCCCCGCCCACGCCCGGTTGGCGGCCCCCAGCCTCGAGCTGCCGCTGGGCGCCGACGCCTCCGGGCGCGACCTGCTCGCCCGCGTCGGGCACGGTGCCGCGTCGACCGTCGGCACGGCGGTGCTGGTCTGCGTGCTCGCCGCCGTCATCGGCGTGGCCGCCGGGCTGCTGCCACGCCTGTCCACCGGACCCGTCGAGGTGACCAACGCGGCTCCGCCGGTGCTCGCCGGTCTCGTCACCGCCGCGGTCCTCGGGCCGGGCTCGCAGCTGACCGGGAGCGCGGCGGTGGCCGTGCTGGTCGTCTCCTGGGCCCCGCTGGCCGCGCACACCGCCGCCCTGGTCACCGAGGCGCGCGCCCAGCCGCACGTGCGGGTGCTGCCGCTGCTCGGGGTGGGCCGCGCCCGCCTGCTCCTCGTGCACGTGCTGCCCGACGTGCTGCCTCCGGTGCTGCGCCACGCGGCTCTGCGGCTGCCGGGCGTGGCCCTGGCGCTGGCGTCGCTGGGGTTCCTGGGCCTCGGGCCGCAGCCCCCCGCCCCGGACTGGGGCCTCGTGCTGGCGGAGGGGATGCCCTACGCGGAGCGGGCGCCGTGGGCGGTGCTCGCCCCCGCCGGCTCCCTGGTCGCGCTGTCGGTGCTGGCGGTGACCCTGGCCTCGCTCGGGGCCGCGGCCCCCAGGTGGCGCCGGACGGCGGTGACGAGCACCCCGCTGAGCAGCGGGAACGACGCGAGCACCAGCCACGGCAGCGCCCTGGCCGGGCCCGCCGGGTCGGAGGCGTCCACCACCGAGCCCACCAGCCAGCTGCCGAGCAGCACGGCCGCGCCGCCGCAGGTCGACACCAGGCCGTAGCGGGCGCCGAGGTCGCGCGCGGGAGAGAGCGCGGCCACCACGTCCCGCCCGACCGGCATGAGCAGCACCTGCCCCGCCGTCACCAGCACCACGAGCGCGGCGGCCCCGGCCAGCGCCGCGGTGGCGCCCCCCACCTGCCGGGACACCGCCCCGGCGAGCACCGCGGCCACCAGCAGCCCGTGCCCGGCCAGCAGCGCGGTGGGCGCCGACCACCGGTGCGACACCCAGCCCAGCACGGGCATCTGCCCCACCACCACGAGCGCGGCCGACACGGCGAAGAGGACCCCGACGGCCACGTCGGCGGTGTCCCGCGCCACACCCGCGCGGTCGAGCTCCAGCGGCAGCGTGAGGTACAGCTGGTTGTAGACCACGAGGTAGCCGGCCTGCGCCAGCGCCACGGCGAGGAACACCGGCTCGCGCAGCGCCGCCACCGCGCCCGCCACCAGCGGCTCAGGCCCCTCCGCGCCGCCCGGGCCTGCGGGTCCCGCTGCGCGGCGGGGGAGGAGCCGCCAGTGGCCGAGCAGGACGACGACGAACACAGCGGCCGCCACGAGGCAGGTGGTGCGGAAGCCGACGAGCAGCAGCGCCGAGCCGAGCACCGGACCGGCCAGCGCGCCCACCTGGCCGGCCACCGAGAACAGGCCGAACGCCTCGCGCCGGTCCAGGCCCGCTGCGGGCGTCCCGGCGGCGCGCGCCAGCTCGGACTCGACCGCGGGGGAGAACATCGCCGCGGCGACACCGGTGAGCAGGGCACCGGCGATGACGCCGGCCGCGCTCGTCGTCGTCCCCAGCAGCACGAAGCCGACCACGCGCACGGCGCAGCCGGTGAGCACGAGGGGGCGAGGGCCGAACCTGTCCGCGAGGACCCCGCCGACGACGAACAGGCCCTGCTGGCTAGCCGTGCGCAGGCCCAGGACCAGCGCGACGGTGCCGGCGGCGAGGGCCAGGTCGCTGGCGAGGTGCACCGCGAGGAAGGGCAGCACGAGGTAGAAGCCGGTGTTGAAGGCGAGCTGGCTCAGCACCAGCAGGCGCACCAGCGGGCTGGCGCGGCGCATCAGGTGCAGGCTCGACATGAGAACCATCCTCACTCACGAGTCCGCCCCCCCTCCCTGGCCCCCCGCCCTCCAGCGTCCGTGATCATGGGCGTTGTGCGCACCGCGGCCTGCGGTCGTGGTGCTGAGTGCGCAGAACGCCCATGATCACGGTGGGTGGTGCGCAGAACGCCCATGATCACGGGGGTCAGGAGGGGCCGAAGCGCTCCACGCGGATCGACTCGGCGGGCACGCCGACCTCGACGAGCAGCCGCTCGGCCGCCGTCGTGAACGGGGTGGAGCCGCACAGGAACACGTCGGCCTCCCCACGCAGCGCGCCGAGGCGGTCGGCGGCCGGCAGCAGGTCTGCGGCGCGCAGCCGGCCGGCGGGGCGTCCGCTCGCGTCGTCGTCCTCGCGGGACAGCGCCGTGGTGGTGACGTCGGCGAAGGCGCCGGTGAGCTCCGCGCCGTAGAACAGCTCGGCGCGCGTGCGCGCCGCGGCCACGAGGTGCACCGGCGCGCTGTCACGACCGGCGGCTCCACGCGCCGCACGGGACCGCAGGACGCACGCCAGCGGCACGAGGCCCGAGCCGCCGCCCACCAGGAGGGCTGGACGGTCTCCGCGCCACACGAACCAGCCGCCGAACGGCCCGCGCACCTCGAGGGGGTCGCCGACGGCGACGTGGTCGTGCAGGTAGCCCGACACCTCCCCGTCCGGGAGCCTGTCGACGGTCAGCTCCACCACGCCGGTGTCCTCCGGGGGGCTCGCGACGCTGTAGGAGCGCTGCGCGCGGTAGCCGTCGGGCGCGGTGAGGCGCACGAGGTAGTTCTGGCCCGGCAGGTGCGGCTGCCACTCGGTCAGCGCCACGCGGAACGTCGTCGCGTGCGGCGTCTCCCGGCGGACCTCGACCACGGTGCCCGTCTGCCAGGAGCGCTTGGCGCCGGTCGGGGGGACGCGGCGGCGGGGGGAGTCGAGCTGCGGGAGCTCGGGCAGGTCGGGGAGCCCGTCAGTCACCGGCGTACCGCTGCTCGGCCCACGGCTCGCCGCGGTCGTGGTAGCCGTTGCGCTCCCAGAAGCCCGGCTCGTCGTGGTCGAGCAGGCGCAGCCCGGCGACCCACTTGGTGGACTTCCAGAAGTACAGGTGCGGCACGAGCATCCGGACCGGGCCGCCGTGCTCGGTGCTCAGGGGCTTCCCCTCGTGCTCCCACACCAGCCACGCCTTGCCGCCGGTGACGTCGGCCAGCGGCAGGTTGGTGGTGTACCCGCTGCTGCTCCACGCCAGCACGTGCGTGGCGCTGGGCAGCACCTCCACCTGCTCCAGCAGGGCGTCGAGGCTGACCCCGGTGAAGCTCGTCCCGAGCTTGCTCCAGGTGGTGACGCAGTGGATGTCTCCCTCGTAGGACGAGCCCGGCAGCGCGTGCACGTCGTCCCAGGTCCACGTCCGGGGCGCCGTGACCTCGCCGTCCACCCGGAAGCTCCAGGTCGCCGTGCTGACGTTCGGGGTGGCCTCGGCGGTCAGCACCGGGAAGGACCCGCCGACGTCGTACTGGCCCGGAGGGAGCCGCGGATCGCGTCCGCGCCGCCCGGTGAAGCCCTGGCTGAAGCCGCTGCTGGACGTGCTCACCGGGACATCCCACCAGCCTGCCCGCCGTCTGGCGAGCGGCGCAGCCGGTAGACCACGTGGTCGCGCGGGTCGAGGGGGTTGTCCGGGGTCATCTCGCCGGTCGCCGCCCGCTCGAAGCCCGCCTTCTCCAGCGCCCGCCAGGAGGCGCGGTTGCCCAGCGGCACGGACACCAGCACCTCGGGGGCGCCGGGGTGGCGCACGAGGCCGTCGGCGACGGCCGCCGCGATGACAGCCGCGCCCAGGCCGCGCCCCTGCAGGTCGGGCTCACCGATGAGGTAGTCGATCCCCAGCGCCCCGGCCGGCACGGGCAGCAGGGCCTCCAGCGCTGCGCGGGACTCGGCCTCGTCGTCGTAGGAGTAGGTCTGCACGAAGCCGAACGCGCGGCCCCCGGCCGTCAGCGCCACCGCCAGCCAGATCGGGTCGCTGCCGTCGACGCCGGGGCCGTAGTCGCGCTCGAGGGCCTCGGGCGTGTGCTCGTCCGGCCACCACCGGGCCACCCGGGGCTCGTCGAGCCAGCGGCCCAGCAGGGGGAAGTCCTCGCGGCGCAGCGGGCGCAGCGCCACCGCGCCCCGCAGGTCGGCGGTGCGCTCGCCGGTGCCCGCGCCCGTGCTCACGGGACGCCGCACCTCGTCGGCCTCCTCCCGGCTGATGCCCAGCAGGTGCAGCACGCTGTCGAGGTAGGGGTTGTTCACCGCGGCGTCGGCCTGCTCGCGCACGAGCGGCTTCGCGTTGAACGCCACCCCCAGGCCCGCGGTAGCGATCATGTCGAGGTCGTTGGCGCCGTCGCCCACGGCCACCGTGCGGTCCAGGTCGAGCCCCTCCGCGCGGGCGAACTCCCGCAGCGCGGTCGCCTTGCCGGCCCGGTCGACCACGTCGCCCAGCACCCGGCCCGTCAGCCTCCCGTCGACCACCTCCAGGCGGTTGGCGCGCACCCGCGCGATGCCCAGGCTCGCCGCCAGCGGCTCCACCACCTCGGCGAACCCGCCCGAGACCAGCGCCACGACGAACCCGAGGCGCTGCAGGACCGAGCACAGCACCTCCGCGCCCGGCGTCAGCCGCACCGCGGCGCGCACGTCGGCCAGGACCCGGGCGTCCAGCCCGGCCAGGGCCTTCACGCGCTCGTGCAGCGACTCCGCGAAGTCGAGCTCGCCACGCATCGCCCGCTCGGTGACCTCCGCCACCGCGCGCTGCGCCTCCGGACCGGCGTGCGCCGCGATGAGCTCGATGACCTCGTCCTGGATGAGCGTGGAGTCGACGTCGAGCACCACCAGCCGCCGCCCGTGCCGCACCAGCCCCGCCGGGGAGACCGCGACGTCCACCCCGGCGCTCGCGGCGACGGCGGCCAGCTCGCGGCGCAGCGCCGCCGGCTCGGCGCCGCGCACGTCGAGCTCCAGGCAGGTGACCGGGTGGTCGGGGGTGGCGGTGGCGAGGCTGCGGACGGCGTCGATCGACGCGCCCGCGTCGGCGACGGTGCCGGCCACCAGCGCCAGCTGCTCGGGCCGCAGCGGCGCGGCCAGGACCGTCACGTGCGAGCGGGGGTGCTCGCCGACGACGACGCCCGCGGCGTCGTCGGTGCCGCTGCCGCCGGGCGTGGTGGTGACCTCGAGGTCGAAGGGGGCGGCGGCGGCGCGCAGCGCCTGCTCCAGCTCGGCCGCGCGGCGGTCGTCGTCCTCCTCGCCCGGCAGGCCGGCAGCGGGGCCGCAGGTGGTGAGCAGCGCGAGCGTGAGGTGGCCGCGGACCACGTGCTGCTCGACGTCGAGCACCTCCAGCCCGCGCCCGGCCAGCGCCCCCAGCACCGCCGCTGTGACGCCGGGCCTGTCGGTGCCGGTGAGGGTCGCGAGCAGGGTGCTGTGGCTCTGGGGACCGGGCTGGGGCACGCCCGAACGCTACCCACCCATCGTGATCATGGACGGGGTTGTCAGGCGTTCTCCTCGTCGCGCCAGGCGAGCCAGTCGCGCAGGCGACCGAAGTCGTCGTCGGGTCCACCGGCGAGGAGTGACGGGCTGCGGCACGCCCGCAGGCTCGCTGGCGGGGTCGGTGTGGCGTCCGGTCGAGGTGAGGTGGAGGCTGGCGTCATCCGTCGCGGTGAAGGAGAAGCAGTGTCCGAGACCCGTCGCCCTGTTCGTGTCGCTGTCCAGATCCAGCAGCAGCACTCCGACTACGCCGGCATCCGGCGGGCTGTCGCCGCAGCCGAGGAGGCCGGCGCGGACGCGCTCTACACGTGGGACCACTTCTACCCGCTCTACGGAGAGCCGGAAGGCCTGCACTTCGAGTGCTGGAGCCTCCTGGCGGCGTGGGCCGAGGCCACGGAGAAGGTCGAGCTCGGCGCCCTCGTGACGTGCAACAGCTACCGCAACCCCGAGCTGCTGGCCGACATGGCGCGCACGGTCGACCACATCTCCGCCAAGGGCGGAGAGGGTCGGCTCGTGCTCGGCATCGGTTCAGGCTGGTTCCAGAAGGACTACGACGAGTACGGGTACGAGTTCGGAACGGCTGGTGGCCGACTCGATGCGCTCGGCGAAGCGCTCCCGCGCATCCAGTCGCGCTTCGGCAAGCTCAACCCCGCGCCCACGCGCCACATCCCCATCCTCATCGGAGGAGGTGGGGAGAAGAAGACGCTCCGGATGGTCGGGCAGTACGCCGACATCTGGCACTCCTTCGGCGACGCGGAGACCTTCACCCGCAAGTCCGCCATCCTCGACGACTGGGCCCGCCAGGCCGGACGCGCACCGCAGGAGATCGAGCGCTCCATCGGCGTCGACAAGGCCCCGGAGGAGGTCGGTGAGGACCTGCTCGCCCGGGGCGCCACCTACTTCACCATCGGCGTCGGAGGTCCGGAGTACGACCTGGGACTCGCGAAGGACTGGTTCGCCTGGCGTGACGAGCAGAACGCCTCGCGCTGAGCGTCACCCGGGCGGTGTGAGCCTGACGTCCACTGCTGACTCGTCGAACGTGATGCCCGTCGTGGTGCAGGGGTGGATGACGACGTCGTGGACGGTGTCGCGGAGCCTCCGCCGTCGGTGGTCGATGTCCAGGTCTTCCCACGCGGTACCCGCGAAGCAGAGCGCGGACGCGTCGGCGCAGCGCCCAGCGTGTGCGACAGCGGCCTCGAGCCTGTCCAGGAGGCCCGTGCACAGGTCGTCCAGACCATCCAGCTGGATGGCTGCACCTGCTGGCTCCACCAGACCACGGGCGAGGTCCTTGAGGAGGAGAGCACGCTCCTCCTCGAGGACCTCGAGGTCTCTGGTGGCCTCGTGTCGATGGAGTGCTCGACGGTGCCAGGCTGCGGCGACCGCCCCCTCTGCGGTCAGACGCTGGACTTCCGCCAGCACGAAGGCGTCGACCTTCCTCGCGTTGCGCGCGACGCCTGAACAACCGCCGCCATCGGGAGCAGGGCAAGCGTAGCTGTCGAGCACGGTCGTGCTGCCGTCGAGAGCCCTCCACGCGCGGGGGACCACGACGAGCCGGCAGCCGCAGCGACCGCAGCGGACGATCCCGTTGAGCAGGTAGGGGTGCTGGGGGCCTGGGGTTCCGCTGCCTGCACGCAGGCGCGGGTGCTCGCCCTTGAGCGCCACCAGCGCGAAGTACTCCTCGTCGTCGCACACGGTCTGCCACTCGCCTCTGACGAGCAGCCCAGCCGCGTCCGTGAGGAGTCGGCCGTCGAGCATGCGCAGACCGCAGTTGCGCGGGTTGAGGACGACCTGGCGGACCGAGGCCGAGTTCATGGGAGCTCCCCGCGTGCCGGTGACGCCCCTCCTCCTGCTGTCGGAGAGCACGGCCCGCCATGTCGCACCGCCGAGAACCATCTCCACCCATCGCCGGAGGTGCGTCGACTCGACGGGGTGGAGCGTCACCCTGTCGTCCTGCCAGCCGAACGGGCGGGGACCACCCACATGACGCCCCGAGCCGGCAGAACGGCGGTGGCTCTCAGCCGCCCGTCTGCTCATGTCGGCGGACGACTCCGCCGCGTGCCACGCGAAGAGGCGAGCACGTTCACGGCCCTCCGCTGAGGACAGGTCGAGGTCCCCCGTCAGGCTGGCGAAGTGCACGCCCGTCGCGTCCACCAGCCCGATCGCGTCCTCCAGGTCGCGGACGTCTCTCACGAGCCGGTCGAGGTGGGGAACGAGCACCGCATCAACTCGGCCGTCCCTGACGTCGCGCTGGAGGCGGGTCCACTGGCGGCGGAACACCCTGGTCTCGGACGAGGATGACTGGGCCGACCTCGTGCCGCGTCGCTTCCAGGCCGAGGTGTGGTTCTCCGTGTAGTGGCGGATGCTCGACTGCGGGACACCCGAGGCGAGCAGGTGACCGTCGGCGCTCAGGACCTGCCTGGCGATGCCGAGCCAGGACGTGCGGTCATCGGAGATGCGGGTGTACACGGCCCACGCGCGGTGATCCACAGGGGGCAACCTAGAGATCGGGTACGACACTCGTTCGATGCGGCAGGTGTGACGCAGCCGGGCGCCCGGCTGCGAGGGGAGGGGGTGGGTCAGCCGGCGTTCAGCGGCAGCAGCACGCCCTTCACGGACGGGTCGTTGGCGAGGAACGCCTGCACCTTCGGGTCCTGGAAGGTCTCGACGAGCTTCTTGACGTTGTCGGCGTCCTTCCACGTGGAGCCGATGGTCAGCTGCCCGGCGAACTCGTCCGGAGGGGTCGGCGCGAAGATCTGCTGCTCGAGCGGGATCTTGGCCGCGAGGTAGTACTCGGTGTAGCCGACGGCGGCGTCGAGGTCGGGCAGGGCCCGGCTCTGCGCGCCGAAGTCGAGCAGCGTGAACTTCAGGTCCTTGGGGTTGGTCGCGATGTCGTCGACCGTCGCGGAGCCGACGTCCACGCCCGGCTTGAGGGTGATGAGCCCGGCCTGCTGCAGCACGTACAGGCCCTGCGCCTCGTTGGCGGGGTCGGAGTACAGCGAGACCGTGCCGCCCTGGGGGATCTCCTGCGGGGTCTTCCACTTGGCCGACCACAGCCCGAAGCCCCAGCGGAACACCGGCGTGGCGGCCTCCTCCTTGAAGTCGGGGTTGGCCTTCAGCACCTGCCCGAGCCAGAGCTTGTGCTGGTAGATGGTGCCGGCCACCTCGCCGTCGCTGACGGCGCGGTTGATGGTGTTGGAGTCGGCCAGAGCCTTGAAGGCGATGGTGATGCCGTGCTCGGGGGCGACGTCCTTGGCGATGTACTCGATGAGCGCCTGCTCGCGGGCGTTGCCCTCGGCGGTGGCCACGTACAGCGTGGCGCCGGGGGTGGTGTTGGCGGTCTCGGTGCCGCCGAGGCGGGGGACCACCACGGCGGCGGCCACCGCGAGCACGGCGACGGTGCCGCCGGCCACCCAGGGCCACCGCCGGCGCTTGCGGACCTCGAAGCCGTGGCCGGCTCCGCCGCCGTCGGTGCCGTCGGGGCCGCTGCTGGTCTGGCGGGTCTCAGTGGTGGACATCGGTGAGCTCCTTCGGGGACGTGCTGGCGCTGGGGGCGGTGGAGGACGACGACGACGAGGGCGCCGCGCCGGGCGTGCTGCTGCTGCGCTGGCGCGGGAGGCGGCGGCGCGAGTGGGGGGTGGTGGCGCGCACGGCGGCGTCGCCGAGGGCCTGGACGGCGGCGACCAGGGCCACCAGCACGACGATCGTGGTGATCATGACGTTGTGGTCGAAGCGCTGGTAGCCGTAGGTGACGGCCACGTAGCCGATGCCGCCGGCGCCGATGGTGCCCGCGATGGCCGAGTACTCGATCATCGCGATGGTGTTGATGGTCAGGCCGCCGAGGATCGACGGGACGGCCTCGGAGAGCTTGACGCTGGTGAGCACCTGCAGCGGGGAGGCGCCGGAGGCGCGGGCCACGCGGACCAGCGCCGGAGGCACCGAGCGCAGCGAGTTCTCGACGATGCGGCTGAAGAACGCCGTCCCGGCCAGCGCCATCGGCACCACCGCGGCGGGGATGCCGATGTTGGTGCCGGTGACGAACCGCGTGAACGGCACGAGCGCGGCCATGAGGATGAGGAACGGCAGCGACCGCCCCACGCTCACCACCGCGGACAGCACCTTGTGCAGCACCGGCCGCGGGGTGAGCCCGCCCGGCCCGAGCGCGTCGAGCGCCACGCCCAGCGGCACCCCGAGGACGACGACGATCGCCATCGTCACCCCGACCATGACGAGCGTGTCGCCGAGGGCCGGCAGCACCAGCGCGGGGATCTCCGCCCAGGTCAGGTCGGTGCTCGTCGCGGCCAGCACGGGGGAGAGCAGGACCGCGCTCATGCCACGACCTCCAGGGTCTGCCCGAGCGTCTGAGCGGCGACGCGCTGCTCCGCGGCGTCCGAGGCCTCGCGCTGGGCGTGCAGCCCCAGGCCGATGAGGGCGGCCTCGACGTCGTCGTCGTCGAGGTGTGCGGGGGCGCCGACGACGGCGTGGCCCACGGCCACCCCGGCGACCGTGCTCAGCGACGCGCCCAGGAGCTCCAGGTCGGAGCCGAGGGCGCGGGAGGCGCGCACCAGCCAGTCGGCGGGGACGCGGTTGCCCGCGTGGCTGACCACCCAGACCGAGCGCTGGGCCGCGCTGCCGTCGTCGGCCGGCTCCGAGCCGGCGTGGGCGCGGCGCGGCAGGAGCGCGCGGCCGAGCGGGGACGACGGGGTGTGCAGCAGGTCGACCAGCGCCCCGTGCTCGACGATGCGGCCGTGGTCGAGCCGCGCGACGGTGTCGGCCACCGCCACGACGGTGTCCATCTCGTGCGTGATGAACAGGACGGCCAGCTGCAGGTCGTCCCGCAGCTCCTTGAGCAGCGCGACGATGCTCGCGGTGGCCTGCGGGTCAAGGCCCGAGGTCGCCTCGTCGGACAGCAGCACGCCGGGGCGCAGCGCGAGGGCGCGGGCGATGCCCACGCGCTGGCGCTGGCCGCCGGACAGCTCGTGCGGGTAGCGGTGGGCCTTGTCCGCCAGGCCGACGCGCTCGAGCAGCTCGGCCACCCGTGCCTTGCGCTGCGCGGGGACCACGCCGAGGTGCTTGAGCGGCAGCTCGACGTTCTGCGCGGCGGTGCGGCGCGTGAGCAGGCCGTCGGCCTGGAACACGGTGCCGATGCCGCGGCGCGCCTCCCGCAGGTCCTTCTCGGACAGTTCGGTGAGGTCGCGGCCGCCGACGACGACGGCACCCGACGTGGGGCGCTCCAGCAGGGTGGTGCAGGCGGCGAGGGTCGACTTGCCGGCGCCGGACGGACCGACGACGGCCGTGATCTCGCCGGGGGAGACGGTCAGGTCGAGGGAGTCCAGCACGGTGGTCGCGTGCTGGCCCTCGCCGTAGGTCTTGGTGAGCGACCTGAGCTCGATCACGGCTCGATCACCGTGGCCTCCAAGGTGGGTGGGGGTGGTCCGGGGCAGGGGGCATCGCCCGCTGGCGGTCACGCACAGTGACGGCAAGCGGGTGGTGCGGGTGTGCCGCGAGGGCGGCGGAGGGGGTGCGACGCGCGGTGCAGGGACCGCTGCCGGGTCCCGGGAGGGGCCGCCGGTGCAGCGGTGCAGGTGCTGGTGCCGGGGTCGCCGGCGGGTCAGCGGGCTGCGGTCAGGCGCGTCGCCAGCGACAGGAGTCGCTGGTCAGGGCGTGCATCAGCACGTCGTCTCCTCGGAGTCGTCCTTGCCCGTGCCGGTGAGCACGGACCTGGTCTTCACCCGGAGCACCCCATGACGAGCAGGGTTGCCGGCCAGCGAGCCGGGGCTTGGCGCTGGCGCTCATGACCTGGGCAGGACCGTAGCGGGTCGATCGCCCGCGAGTCAACGCTGCGTCACGACGAGCGTGTCAGGATCTTCACGCCGGCTGGCACGCGGCGGCCTGCCGCGCGGCTCCCGGGGCCGCTAGCGTCCGCGCGTGGACATGACGCGCGCCGCGGACCTGGTCGAGAGGGAGGCCGGGCGGCTCGCCGCGGCCCTGCGGCCGGAGGCGCTCGCCGTCGTCGTCCCCGGCTGCCCGGGGTGGACGGTGGCCGACCTCGCCCGGCACACCGGCGGGGTGCACCGGTGGGCGCGCGCGGCGCTGGGCACGGCCCCGGACGGCTCTCCGGGGGAGGAGCCCTCCGGGCCCCAGGACGACGACGCCGTGCCGGCCTGGTTCGCCGAGGGCGCGGCGGCGCTCGTGGCCGCGCTGGCCTCGGTGTCGCCCGCAGCGCCGTGCTGGACGTTCGCGGCCGTGGAGGCGCCGGCGACCGCCGCCTTCTGGGCGCGGCGCCAGGTGCACGAGACCGCGCTGCACCGCTGGGACGCCGAGTCGGCGCTCGCGGCTGCCGGCCTGGGCGCTGCGCTCGACCCGGCGACGTGGCTGGAGGAGGACGTCGCCGCGGACGGCGTGGCGGAGGTCGCCGGCGTCATGCTCCCGCGGCAGGTGCGGCTCGGGCGCACCCCGGCCCTGCCGGGCGCGCTGGCGCTGGAGAGCCCGTCGGGTCGCTGGGTGCTCGGTGGAGGCGCCGAGCCGGTGGCGGAGGTCAGCGGGCCGGCGCCCTCGCTGCTGCTCCTGCTGTGGCGGCGCACGGCGCTGGTCGAGGAGCTGGACAGCGGCCGGCTGGCGCTGGCGGGCAGCCGCGAGGCGGCGGAGCGGCTGCTCTCCGGCGCCCTCACCCCCTGACCTCCTCCCCCCTCCCCCCGACGATCAAGGACGTTGCACCCGCGGTGCGGGTGCGTCTTCCTTGATCGTCGCGGGGGGCGTCAGAGGACGCGCAGGCCCAGGTGGGCTGCGAGGGCGGGCGCCAGGTCCACCAGCTGCACCGCGTCGACGGCGCACCCGCGCAGCCCGTCGGCGCCGCGCAGGTCGGTCAGGGTGGCGCCGCGCAGGTCGACGTCCTCGCAGCGCGCTCCCGCCAGGTCGGCGTCGGTGAGGTCGCTGCCGGCGAACGCCACCCGCCGCAGCTGGGCGCCGGTGAGGTCCGCGCCGCGCAGGTCGCAGCCGTCGAGCACCACGTCGGTGAGCTGCGCGTCCCGCAGCACCGCTCCGTCGAGCCGGCAGCGCCGCAGCACCACCCGGTCGAGCCGCGCGGTCGGCAGTCGCAGCGCCGAGAGCCGCGCGTCCGCCACCTCGGTGTCGGCCCAGTGCGTGCGGCTCGCGTCCGCGCCCACTGCGGAGACGCGCCCCCACCGGCTCCCGGCGATCCGCATCCCCGCGAGCAGCGCTCCGTCGAGCACGGCGTCCTCCACGGAGCTCTCCAGCACCGCCAGCCCCTCGAGCCGCGCCTGGGCCAGCTCCGCGCCGTCGACCAGGGCGCAGTCCCACCGCCCCGACAGCAGCACGGAGCGGTCGGCCAGGTCGAGGTCCGGCAGGACGACGTCGGGCGGGCGCGGAGGCGTCGGTCCCGCGCTGCCGCGGCGCCGAGGTGGCCTAGTTCCCATGATCACGGAGGGGAGTCAGGAAGCAGGAGGGCGGCTGCTCGCCGTCGAGCAGGAGCCGCACGGCGGCCCGCGCCGCGACAGCGCCCACGAGGTTGCCCGTGCCGCAGTACCCACCGACCGCTGCCACCTGGCCGTCGGGACCGTCGTCGACGAGCCCGCACAGCGCTCGGCCCTGCGCCTCCGGCGCGGTGTAGCCGACGGAGGCGCCCCAGCGGTGGGCGACCTCGTCGGGGCGCAGCGGGCGCCCGAGCAGCCGCTCCGCGACGCGCTCCACGTGCGCCTGCACCGGCGGCGTCGGGTCGGTGGAGGTGGTCCACTCAGCGTCCCGGTCGACGTCGCGCCCGCCCCCGACGAGCAGCCGCGGGCCCTGCCGGCCGGGAGCCCCGTCGTCGACCTGGGCGTAGTCGTAGCCCCACCGCTCGTACACGCCGCAGGGCACGCGCTCGCGGACGCGCGCGGCGTCGTCGTCCAGGGGGGCGGTCGCGAGCATCTGCAGCCGCGCGGTGCGCACGCTCGGCGCCCGTCCGCCCAGCTGGGGGAGCAGGACGTCGAGCCTGCCGTCCACGGCGACCAGCACCACGCCCGCGCTCACCGCGCCGCGGTCGGTCTCCACGCGGCCGGGGCTGACGCGCCGCACGCGGGTGCCCTCGTGCAGGCGGATGCGCTGCTCGCCGTGCGCGCGCCGCACGTGCGCGAGCACGCCCAGGTGGCGGACCACCGGGTTGGCCTGCGCGTCGTCAGGCAGGAACAGCCCCTCGCCGGCGGCGCCGGAGACCTCCTCGACCGCGATGCCGTGCTCGCGCAGGGCCGCGGCCTGCGCGGCGCAGTCGGCGAGCTCACGGGCGCGCTCGTCGTCGTCGACACCCACCCCACCGGCCAGTCGCAGCGAGCCAGCGCGGCGGACCACGGCGCCGGGTAGAACCTCCGCGAGGTGGTCGAGCTCGGCGAGGGTCTGGCGGTACAGCCACGCCGCGGGCTCGGCGCCCCAGTCGCGGACGGCGTCGTGGAAGGACGGCGCGGTGCCGCCGAGCAGCAGGCCGCCGTTGCGGCCGGCGGCTCCCGCGGCGACGCGCCCGGCGTCGACGCCGACGACGGTCAGGCCGCGCGCGGCGAGCTCCTCCACCGCGGCCAGGCCCGAGCCCCCGAGCCCGACCACGCAGGCGTCAGCGGTCGCGTCACCCCCGAGCGGCGGCAGGCCCGGCCAGGACGCGACGCGAGGGTCGGCGTCCCAGCCGGGGGCGTTCCTGTCGACTGTGATCACGGGCGGAAGGCGCTCGGGAGGTCCATGATCACGGGGGAGGGGGAGGTCAGGGCTCCACCGTCTGGTGCTTGCCGACGATGGTGATGCCCGACTCCGTGACCGTGAAGCCGCGGGCGCGGTCGCGCTCGGGGTCCACGCCGACCGTGGAGCCCTCGGGCACCTCGACGTTCTTGTCGAGGATGGCCCGGCGGACCACCGCGTGGCGGCCGACCTTGACGCCGTCCATGAGCACCGACCTGTCGACCGACGCCCACGAGTGGACGTTGACGCCGGCGGCCAGCACGGAGTCCTCCACGAGCGCACCGGAGACCACCGAGCCGGGACCCACCACCGAGTTGATGGCGTGCCCGATGCGGCCCTGCCAGCCGTGCACGAACTTGGCCGGCGGCAGCGGCGGCTGCTGGCTGTAGATCGGCCACTCGTAGTTGTAGAGGTTGAACACCGGGTGCACCGAGATGAGGTCCATGTGGGCCTCGTAGTAGCTGTCCAGCGTCCCCACGTCGCGCCAGTAGTCCTTGTCACGCGGGGTCGAGCCGGGCACGTCGTTGTCGATGAAGTCGTAGACGCCCGCGCGGCCCTGGTCCACGAACCACGGGACGATGTCGCCGCCCATGTCGTGGCGGGAGCCCTCCAGCACCGCGTCCTTCGTGACGGCCTCGGTGAGCGCCTTCGCGTCGAAGACGTAGTTGCCCATCGAGGCCAGCACCTCGCCGGGGGAGTCCGGCAGGCCCTGCGGGTCCTTCGGCTTCTCCAGGAACGCGCGGATCTTGCGGCGGTCGGTGGGGTCCACGTCGATGACGCCGAACTGGTCGGCCAGGGCGATCGGCTGGCGGATCGCGGCGACGGTGGCGGCCGCCCCGGAGGAGATGTGGCTCTCGACCATGGCCGAGAAGTCCATCCGGTAGATGTTGTCCGCCCCGACCACGACGATGATGTCGGGCCGCTCGTCGTTGATGAGGTTGAGGTTCTGGTAGATCGCGTCAGCGCTGCCCAGGTACCAGTGGGGGCCCCGGCGCTGCTGCGCGGGGACCGGCGTCACGTAGTTGCCGAGCATCGTCGACATGCGCCACGTCATGGTGATGTGGCGGTCGAGGCTGTGGCTCTTGTACTGCGTCAGCACCACCGACTTGAGGTAGCGCGAGTTCACGAGGTTGGACAGGGCGAAGTCCACCAGCCGGTACGTCCCGCCGAACGGGACCGCCGGCTTCGCGCGGTCTGCGGTCAGCGGCATGAGCCGCTTCCCCTCGCCGCCGGCCAGGACGATGGCCAGCACCTTCGTTGCCATGGCGCAGACCCTAGTGCGCTGGTCACGTGGCGCACACGTGGGCCGCCCCGACCGCGCGTCGGGTCTTGGAAGGACCGGCCGGAGCGCGCGTCCGGGGGCGCCCAGGGTCTAGGTTCCCGCCCATGCGCGTCGACGTCCTCACCCGTGAGTACCCGCCGGACATCTACGGCGGAGCGGGGGTGCACGTCGCCGAGCTGGTGCGGGTGCTCCGCCAGCTGCACCCCGACGGGCCCGGCGGCGCCGCGCTCGACGTGCGCGTGCGGGCCTGGGGCCTGGCCGACGGCGAGCGCGACGAGCCGGGGACGACGAGCCACCCCGAGCTCGCGGAGCTGTCCGGCGCCAACGCCGCCCTGCGGGTGCTGGGCGTGGACCTGTCGATGGCCGCGACCGTGACCGCCGACGCCGGTGCCGTCGGCTCGACCGACCTCGTCCACTCCCACACCTGGTACGCCAACCTCGCCGGCCACGTCTCCGGCCTGCTGGCCGGCGTGCCGCACGTCGTCACCGCCCACTCCCTGGAGCCGCTGCGCCCGTGGAAGGCCGAGCAGCTCGGCGGCGGGTACGCCCTGTCCAGCTGGGCGGAGAAGACCGCCTACGAGGGCGCCGCCGCCGTCATCGCCGTCTCCGCCGGCATGCGCGCCGACATCCTGCGCTGCTACCCCTCCCTCGACCCCGCGCGCGTGCACGTGGTGCACAACGGCATCGACGCCGAGGCGTGGAGCCGCGACGACTCCACGCAGGCCCGTGACGCCGTCCGCGCCCTCGGGGTGGACCCCGACCAGCCGAGCGTCGTCTTCGTCGGCCGGACCACGCGGCAGAAGGGCCTGCCGCACCTGCTGCGCGCCGCCGCCCAGCTGCCGCCCGAGGTGCAGCTGGTGCTCGCCGCCGGCGCACCCGACACCCCGGAGATCGCCGCCGAGGTGGCCGGGCTCGTGGCAGACCTCAAGGCCACCCGCTCCGGCGTCGTCCTCATCGACAGGATGCTGCCGCGCACCGACGTCATCCGGCTGCTGTCGGCCGCCACGGTGTTCGTCTGCCCGTCGGTGTACGAGCCGCTCGGCATCGTCAACCTCGAGGCGATGGCGTGCGGCGCGGCCGTGGTGGCCAGCGCCACCGGCGGCATCCCCGAGGTCGTCGCCGACGGCGAGACCGGCTGGCTCGTGCCCATCGACCAGGTGCAGGACGGCACCGGCCGGCCCATCGACCCCGCGCGGTACGAGGCCGACCTCGCCGCCGCGCTCACCGCCGCCACCTCCGACCCCGCCGAGGCGCACCGCCGCGGCGAGGCCGGGCGCCGCCGCGCCGTGGCGGAGTTCGGGTGGGAGGCCATCGGCGAGCGCACGCTCGCCGTCTACCGCGCCGCGCTCGCGGGCTGACCCCCGCCGTCAGCGCTGGGGTGCGGTGCCGGCCAGCTCGGCGGCCGCGGCGTTGACCGCCACGGCCAGCGCCCGGCGGGCCACGCCGTCCACCTCGCGCAGCGACCGCGCCCGCTCGAGGGCCTCGCTGCTGGAGACGGCGGCGCCGTCGTCCTCGCTGGCCAGCTCCACGATGGCCCGCACCCGCGCCGCGGAGGCCACCACCCGCACGGCGCGGTCCGGGCAGCCCGGCGGGAGCTCGCTGGTGGCCAGCGCGCCGTCCCGGACAGCGGTGATCCTGTCGGCGGCGTCGTCCCGCCAGCGGGCCACGTCGAGGCCGGCCAGCACGCGCGTGGCCTCGGTGAGCCCGGTGCGCAGCGACCTGTCGGCGTCGGCGAGGGTGGTGCCGTCGGGCGCCTTCGGCGACCACGTGGGGAAGACCCGCCAGGTGACCTCGGCCCCTGGCTCCCACGCGGAGCCGAACCACGAGACGTGCGGCACCAGGCCGAGGCGGCCGACGCCGTCGAGGAGCAGCAGCTCACCGTCGACGAGCACCGCCTCACCGGCCTCGACGGCCTCGGCGCTGAACTCCGCGGGGCCGGGCAGCCCGGCCGGGTCCCCGGGGGCCGGCAGCGCCACCCGCAGGCAGCGGGCTCCGGCGGAGGCGAGCCCGGCGAACAGCTGCGCCAGGGGGGCCCCGCCCGGGTCCCCCGGAGCGCCGGGCGAGCCGGCCGGCCCGGTGTCCTGCCAGCCCGGCAGCGGCTCACCGCCGGTGACGCCGTGGGGCTCGTCGGAGCCGACGACCGCCCGGACCGCGGTGGCGGGGTCGGTCCGTCCGGAGAGCAGCGCGCTGCCCCAGGCAGCCAGGCGCGCCGAGCGAGGGAGGTGCAGCACCGAGACACCGTAGGCGCCGACTAGGGTCGGCGCCGTGGTGGAGGTCCTCGCGATGGAGCAGGTGACGGTGGTCCGGGGAGGCTCGGAGCTCGTCTCGGGGGTCGACTGGCGCATCGGCGAGGGGGAGCGCTGGGTGGTGCTGGGCCCCAACGGCGCCGGCAAGACCACGCTGCTGCAGATCGCGGCGACCCGCATGCACCCCACCCGCGGCACGGTCCGCGTGCTGGGCGAGCAGCTGGGCCGGGTGGACGTCTTCGAGCTGCGGCCCCGCATCGGACTGGCCAGCGGCAGCCTGTCCGAGCAGGTCTCGCGGCAGGAGCGGGTGCGTGACGTGGTGGTCACCGCCGCCTACGGGATGGTCGGCCGCTGGCGCGAGCAGTACGACGCCGCCGACCACGCCCGCGCCTCCGCGCTGCTGTCCGTGATGGGCGTTCACGGCCTGCGCGAGCGCCGCTTCGGCACCCTGTCCAGCGGCGAGCGCGGCCGCGTGCTCATCGCCCGCGCGCTCATGACCGACCCCGAGCTGCTGCTGCTCGACGAGCCCGCCGCCGGGCTGGACCTGGGCGCCCGCGAGGACCTGCTGCGGCGGCTGGCGCGCTTCGCCGCTGACCCCACGGCGCCCACGAGCGTGCTGGTCACCCACCACGTCGAGGAGGTGCCCGTGGGCACCACCCACGCGCTGCTCCTGCGCGCCGGGAAGGTGGTCGCGGCCGGTCCGGTGGGCGAGGTGCTGCGCGACGGCCCGCTGTCCACGGCGTTCGGCCTGCCGCTGGCCGTGGAGCGCGTCGGCCAGCGGTTCACGGCCCGCGCCATCGGCTGACCCGCGAACGGGTGATCGTCACCCGCGTCACAGGCGCCTCACGGGTGACAGGCCCTCGCCGCCTGTCGGTGCCGCGGCCTAAGGTCGGTGCATGGCCGCGCTGTGGTGGGTGATCGGGGCCTTCGTGCTGGCCGGGCTCGAGGTCTTCGTCCTCAACCTGGTCTTCGGGACCCTCGTGGTGGGGGCTCTGGCCGGGTCGCTGGCGGCCCTGCTGGGCGGTGACTTCACCGTGCAGGCCATCACCGCCAGCGTCGTCTCCCTCGTGGGCCTGGCCGTGGTGCGGCCGCTGCTCGTCAAGCGCTTCAAGGTGGAGGGGCGCTTCACCGCCACCGGCACCGCCGCCAACGTCGGGCGGCCCGCCCGCGTGGTCGCCGAGGTCAGCGAGCTCGGCGGCCGCGTGAAGCTCGCCGGTGAGGAGTGGTCGGCCCGCTCCGCGGATCCTTCCGCCGTCTTCGCCGTCGGCGCGACCGTGCACGTCACCGCCATCGACGGCGCCACCGCCGTGGTGGCCGCCCCGCCCGTCGCACCCAGCGACCCCGCCGCCGGCGCCTCGCCGGCGGCTCCGCGCCAACCGGAGGGCTGACCCGTGGACCCCACAGGCTTCCTGCTGACCGTCGTCCTGGTCCTGCTGCTGATCTTCGTGGTCATCACGGTGGTGCGGGCGGTGCGGATCGTGCCGCAGGCGTCCTCGCTCATCATCGAGCGCCTCGGCCGCTACTCGCGCACGCTCGAGGCGGGCCTGCACGTGCTGGTGCCCTTCGTCGACAGGGTCCGCGCCCGAGTCGACCTGCGCGAGCAGGTGGTGACCTTCCCGCCGCAGCCGGTGATCACCTCCGACAACCTCGTGGTGAACATCGACACCGTCATCTACTTCCAGCCCACGGACCCGCGGGCGGCGGTCTACGAGATCGCCAACTACATCCAGGGCATCGAGCAGCTGACCGTCACCACCCTGCGCAACGTCATCGGCTCGCTCGACCTCGAGCAGACCCTCACCAGCCGCGACCAGATCAACGGCCAGCTGCGCGGCGTGCTCGACGAGGCCACCGGCCGCTGGGGCATCCGCGTCAACCGCGTCGAGCTCAAGGCGATCGACCCGCCGGCGTCCGTGCAGGACTCCATGGAGCAGCAGATGCGCGCCGAGCGGAACCGCCGCGCGGCCATCCTCACCGCCGAGGGCTCCAAGCAGAGCCAGATCCTCACCGCCGAGGGCGAGAAGCAGTCCGCGGTGCTGCGGGCCGAGGGCGCCGCCCAGGCCGCGATCCTCAAGGCGCAGGGCGAGGCCCGCGCCATCCAGCAGGTCTTCGACGCCATCCACCGCGGCGAGCCCGACCCGGGCCTGCTCGCCTACATGTACCTGCAGACGCTGCCCAAGCTCGCCGAGGGCCAGGGCAACACCACCTGGGTCATCCCCGCCGAGCTCACCGAGGCGCTGCGCGGCATCGGCTCGGCGCTCGGGGGCCGCGACGGCGCCCCCGACGCCGGCTGGGCCGCCCAGGTCCGCCCGCGGCGGGAGCGGCCGGCGGCCGGTGCGGACAGCGGTGTCGACGACGCCTTCGCCGACACCCAGCTGGAGGACCCGTCGGTGGCGCTGCGCGCCGCCCGCGAGGAGGCCGAGGGCGCCACCCGCGAGGCCGAGCGCAGCACCCCGGAGACGCGCGGCGCCGCCGCGCCCCAGGCCACCCGCCAGGCGCCGGCCGCACCCCAGCCCGCAGCCCCGGCCGCTCAGCCGCCGGCCGCGCCTGAGCCGCCCGCCGCCCCCAGCGGCCCGCGGTGACCGCCGGTCCCCAGCAGCCGCCACCGCCGGACGTCCCCGGGTACGGGTACGGGTACGCACCCGCCCCCGGGGTCCCCGGGGGGTGGTCGGCCCCGGGGGCGCCGCCGTGGGCGCACGTCCGCCCCACCAACACCAAGGCGATCCTCGCGGTGGCGCTGCTGTGGGTCCCCGTCGCGCCCATCGTCTTCGGGGCCTCGCCCGCCGGGAGATCACGCGCACCGGCGAGGGCGGCTACGGGATGGCCACGTGGGGGCTCGGCCTGGGCATCGCCTACGCGTCGCTGTACGTCCTGTACTTCCTCTTCTTCGTCGTCTACGCCCTCGCGATCCTCGGCCTCGCGTCCCACGCCTTCACCTCGACCGGAGGTCTCGCACCGTGAACCCGCTGGTGAGCCTCGTGCTCCTCGTCACCGGTCTGCGCACCGGCCGCGCCGTCGCCGCCAGCGGGGGCGCGGTGCCCGCCGTCGCCTCCGGGGCCCTCGCCGCGGGCCTGGTCGGCGCGGCGGCGTTCCTGGGCCTGCTGGGCGTCGTCGTCGCCTGCTGGGCGTTCGGGCTGGCGGTGCTGCTCTTCCTCTGATCGGCTGGGCCCGTGCCGGACGATCGCGCGCCCCAGACCGTCCGCTGGCTCTTCGCCGACCAGCTGGGCCCGCACTTCCTCGACGACCCCCACCAGCGCGCCGTGCTGGTGGAGTCGACGCGGGTGTTCGCGCGCCGGACGGTGCACCGCCGCAAGGCCCACCTCGTGCTGTCCGCGATGCGCCACCGCGCTGCCGAGCTGGGGGAGCAGGCCGTCCACGTGCGCGCGGCCACCTACCGCGAGGGCCTCGCGCTGGCCGCCGAGCAGCTCACCGACGACGAGCGCGCCGCCGGCCTCTCGGTGAGCGACCCCACCTCCTACGCCGCCCGCCGCTTCGTGCGGTCCCTGTCCGGCCGGCACGACGACGACGTCGAGAGCAGCGGCAGCTCGGACCTGCTGCCGCTGCGGGTGCTGCCCGCCCGCGGGTGGGCCGTCACGCAGGACGAGTTCGCCCACTGGGCCGGGCGGCGCGGGGAGCCGGGCCAGAAGCGCCTGCTCATGGAGGACTTCTACCGCGAGGTCCGCAAGCACCACCACCTGCTCCTCGAGGGCGACGGCGAGCCGCTGGGCGGGACGTGGAACTACGACCACGAGAACCGCGAGCCGGCCCCTCGCGACGGCACGCTGCGCGAGGTCGCCGGGGTGCCGGAGCCGTGGTGGCCGAGCGAGGACGACATCGACGCGCAGGTCCGCGAGGACCTCGACCGGATGGCGCGCGACGAGGGCGTGCGGTTCGTGGGAGAGGACGGCCCGCGCCGCTTCGCGGTGACGCGCCGGGAGGCGCTGCACGTGCTGCGCGACTTCCTCCAGCACCGGCTGGAGGCGTTCGGGACCTACGAAGACGCGATGCTCGCCGACGACCGGTGGATGGCGCACTCCTTCCTGTCCGTGCCGCTCAACCTGGGCCTGGTCCATCCCGTGGAGGTGGCGCAGCGCGCGGAGGCCCAGCACCGCGAGCACGGCACGCGCCTGGCCAGCACGGAGGGCTTCGTGCGGCAGGTGGTGGGGTGGCGCGAGTACGTGTGGCACCTCTACTGGCACCTCGGCGAGGACTACGGCCAGCGCAACGAGCTCGGGGCCACCGAGCCGCTGCCGGAGTGGTTCGCCGACCTGGACGCGCAGGGCGAGGTGCGCGCGGCGTGCCTGTCCGACGTGCTCGGCACGGTGCGCGAGGAGGGCTGGGCGCACCACATCCCGCGCCTCATGGTGCTGGGCGGGTACGCGCTGTCCCGCGGGTGGAACCCCCAGGAGCTGACCGACTGGTTCCACACCCGGTTCGTGGACGGCTACGCGTGGGTGATGGCCGCCAACGTGGTGGGGATGAGCCAGCACGCCGACGGCGGGGTCATGGCCACCAAGCCGTACTGGTCGGGCGGGGCCTACATCGACAAGATGTCCGACTACTGCGGGCGGTGCCCGTACGACCCCAAGAAGCGCCTCGGAGAGGACGCCTGCCCCTTCACCGGCGGGTACTGGGCGTTCACCGCCCGCCACGAGGAGGTGCTCGCCGCGAACCCGCGCACCTCGCGGGCCGTCAGCGGACTGCACCGGCTCAAGGACGCCGACGCGGTGGTGGCGCAGGAGGCCGACCGCGGCTCCAGCGCTCCCTGAGCCCCCCACCCCTCCGTGACGATCAAGCACCCCCGCGCCCCACTCCCTCGTGACGATCAAGCGGCTGCGCGTCACTTCCCCGTGATGGCTGAGCGCCCGATGGCCAGGTCAGCGGTTCGCGGGTGGCGGTCCGAGCTCGGCCAGCCCGCAGGTGCGTTCCCTCGGCTGGGTCCTGTCGGACGCCGAGCGACCGTCCCCTGCCGGGGGCACGTCCGGACCGGAACCCCGCCAGCTGCGCAGGGACGCGACGGGCGCCGCGGCGTTCGGGGAGGTGGCGCGGTGGTGCTTGATCGTGGTGGGGAGAGTCAGGAGACGAGGCGCTCGCCGTCGTCGTCCTGAGCGGTGGGGATGGCGGCGGCGTGGTCGCACAGCTGGGCCCACAGCGCGTCCAACGACAGGCCGAGGACCCCCGCGACGGCGGCGACGGTGGGGAAGGCGGGAGTGGCGACCCGGCCGGACTCGATCTTGCGCAGCGTCTCGGGGGAGATGCCGGCGTCGAGGGCGGTGGTGAGGACGGTCCGGTCGCCACGGGCCTCTCGCAGGAGGGCGCCGAGGCGCTGGCCGCGCTCGAGCTCGTCAGCGGTGAGGGGCACCCGGACCATGAGCGAATCCTATACCGGTATTAGTATCCCATCCATGAGCGCGGGGACGAACCGGTGATCGAGGTCATGGACGCCACCCAGGTGCCGCACGCGCGCGCCGCGGGAGCGCTGGTGGGCCAGATCCTCGCCGAGCTGCGCAGCCGCACCCGCGCCGGCACCAACCTGCTCGAGCTCGACGCCTGGACCCGCGAGATGCAGCGCGAGGCCGGGGCGGTCTCCTGCTACGTCGACTACGCCCCCTCCTTCGGCCGCGGCCCCTTCGGCCACCACCTGTGCACCTCCGTCAACGACGCCGTGCTGCACGGGCTCCCGCACGACCGCGCGCTCGCCGACGGCGACCTGGTCTCCCTCGACCTCGCCCTCTCGCTGCGCGGCGTGGTGGCCGACGCCGCCATCAGCTTCGTGGTGGGGGAGCGACCCACCGCCGAGGACGCAGCCCTGATCGACGCCACCCAGCGCGCGCTCGCGGCGGCCGTGGAGGCCGCGCGGCCCGGTGCGCGGGTCGGGGACGTCTCGCACGCCATCGGCACCGTGCTCACCGCCGCGGGGTACCCGGTGAACCTCGACTTCGGCGGACACGGCGTGGGGTCGACCATGCACCAGGACCCGCACGTGGCCAACCACGGCGAGCCCGGCCGGGGCTACCGGCTGCGGCCGGGGCTGCTGCTGGCGCTGGAGCCGTGGGTCATGGCCGACACCGCTGAGCTGGTCACCGACGACGACGGCTGGACGCTGCGCAGCGCCACCGGCTGCCGCACCGCGCACTCCGAGCACACGGTGCTCATCACGCCCGGCGGCGCGCAGGTGCTCACGCTGCCGCCGTCCTGAGCAGCCCGGTCAGGCGGGGCGCAGCCGGACGGCCAGCAGCGCGACGTCGTCCTCGGGGTGGGCCGGCAGGAGCCGGCGCACCACGGCGTCGCACAGCTGCTGCAGCGGCAGGTCGCGGAAGGTCTCCAGCGCGGCGCGCAGCTGCTCGAGCCCCGTGTCGAGAGGTGTGCCCCGGCGCTCCACCAGCCCGTCGGTGCAGATCAGCACGGTGGCGCCGGGGGCCAGGTCGGCCACCTGGTCGGTGCGCACCGACCCGCCGGTGAGCTGCTCCATGCCCAGCAGCAGCCCGGACCTGCCGGGCAGCACCCGGGCGGGGCCGCCGGGCTCCACCGCCAGCGGCGGCAGGTGCCCGGCGCTGCACCAGCGCAGGAGCGCACCGCCCAGCGCCAGGTGCGCCTGCTCCCGCTCCAGGCGCGCCACCAGCGCCGTGGCGGTGGTCTCCACACCGAGCCGCGCCATGGCCGAGTCGACCGTCGCCAGCAGGTCGGCGGGCGGGGTGTCGCCGGCCACGCCGAGCCCCCGCAGGATGCCCCGGACCTGGCCCATGTCGGCGGCCGCGCGGCTGTCGTGGCCCACCACGTCACCGATGACGAGGACGGGCCCGGAGGGCTGCGCGAACGCGTCGTACCAGTCGCCGCCGACGTGGGCGCTGTGGGCGGCGGGCACGTACCGCACCGCCACCTCGCAGCCCGGCAGCACCGGGGGAGCGGTGAGCAGGGAGCGCTGCAGCGCCTCCCCGAGCCGCTGCTGCTCGTCGCGCAGCCTCGCCGACTCCACGGCGAGCCCGCCGCGGCGGGCCAGGTCGGTGATGAGCGCGACGTCCTCGGCGTCGGGCGCCGCGCGGCCCTGGTCGGTGTAGCAGGAGAGCAGCCCCACCAGCCCGTAGCGTCCGCGCAGCGGCACGATGACCAGGGACGACGGGTCCAGCTGCGCCATGGCCGCGCGCGCCCCGGGGTCTTCGACGGCGGCCCCCATGAGCGCCGCGGCCTCCCGGGCCAGCACCACCGGCCGCCCCTGCAGCAGCGGCTGGAAGACCGACCGCGCCGCCGCCAGGGCGTCGGCGCCCGGGCCGTGGTCGGCGCTGGCGGCCACGTGGGCGGTCTCCAGCGCCAGCCGGGCCACCAGCGGCAGACGGCGGGAGTCGCGGTGCCACCAGCCCGCGGTGCGGACCATGCCCCTGATGAGCTGGTCGTCCCCGTCCACCTCGCTGACCAGGCACCAGTCCGCCAGCGCCGGCACCACGAGGTGCGCCAGGCGCTCGCTGGCCTCCCGCACGCCCACCGCGCCCCCCAGCTCCGCACCGGAGCGCGTGAGCAGGCTGTTGCGGCGCGCGCTGCGCTCGGCGGCTTCACGGTCGAGGTGGCGCGCGGTGACGTCGGTGGTGCTCGTGGCCAGGCCGTCCCCGTCGGGCCAGGCCCGCACCTCCAGCCACCGCGGCGGGTCCACCGAGGCCTGCACCTCCACCACGGTCTCGCGCTGCTCGGCCACCGCCGTGCGCCACGCGGCCGCGATGGCCGACCCCCGCGACTGGGGCAGCACGTCCCACACGACGGACCCGACCATCGCCTCGCGCGTGGACCCGGCCAGCCGCGCCGAGGCGGCGTTCACCCAGGTGAAGCGCCACTGCGCGTCGAGCAGGGCGAAGCCGTTCGGGAGCGCTTCGAGCAAGGCCCAGGCGCGCTCGGGCGACAGTGCGTTCCGCACGGCAGCAGCGCTGCCAGCCGGGTCCCCCACCACGCGCCACAGTGTGGGGCCGGGCACCGACACCCCACCACCGCGGGTGCCACGTAGTGTCGCCGGACGTGACGTGGCTCGAGATCTGCCTGGTCCTGCTGGCGGGGCTGTGGGCGGGGACGATCAACGCCGTCGTCGGCTCCGGCACCCTCGTGACGTTCCCGGTGCTGGTGGCGCTGGGGTACTCCCCGCTGGTGGCCACCGTCAGCAACGGCATCGGCCTGGTGGCCGGTGGCGTCTCCGGCGCGTGGGGCTACCGGCGCGAGCTGCGCGGACAGGGGCGGCGCCTGGCGATGCTCCTGCCGGCGTCGGTGGTGGGCGGCGCGCTGGGCGCCGTCATGCTGCTGCGGCTGCCGGAGTCGTCCTTCGAGACGGTGGTGCCGGTCCTCATCGTGGTGGCGCTCGTGCTGGTGGTGCTGCAGCCGCGGCTCCAGGCGCGGCTGCGGCGGCGCAACGAGGCCCGGGTGGCCGCGCTCGCCGGCGGCCCGGCCGACGGGGGCGCCGTCGTCGGCGCCGGCTCGCCGCCCCAGGTGCGCGCCTCCCGGTGGCTGGTCGGGACGACGGTGCTCGCGACCTTCCTCATCGGTGTCTACGGCGGCTACTTCACCGCGGCCCAGGGCGTGATGCTCGTGGCGGTGCTCGGCAGCTTGCTCGACGAGACCCTCCAGCGCGTCAACGGCCTGAAGAACGTGCTCACGCTCGTGGTCAACGTCGTCTCGGCGGCCTTCTACGTGCTGTTCGGCTACCAGACCATCGACTGGCTCGTGGTGGCGCTCATCGCGGCGTCGTCGCTGGTGGGGGGTGCCATCGGCGCCCGCTACGGCCGCCGGCTGCCGCCGACGGCGCTGCGCGCGGCGATCGTGGTGCTCGGGGTGGTGGCGCTGCTGCGCATCCTCGGCACGCAGGTCGGCTGGTGGTGACGACGACGAGCCCGCGGCTCCTCGACGGGTGGGCGCAGAGCGCGCGGTGATCCGGATCGTGGTGCCGCAGGGGGCCCGAGGGTGCCCGGCCCTCAGAGGACGACGTGGGCGAGATGGCCGTCTTCGAGGGCGGTCCAGGCGCTGCCGCTGGCCGTGACGGTGATGCCGTGCGGTTCGGAGCCGGCCCGCAAGGAGACCTCCTGGAGGGTGCCGTCGGGGTGCAGGCGCCCGACCCTGGCGCTGGCCCACTGCGTGAACCAGCACGATCCGTCCGGCCCGATGGCCACGGCGTGGGGCCGGCAGCTGGGGTCGGGCAGCTCGATCTCGGTGACGGACCCGCTGGAGGTGATGTGGGCCAGCCGGCCGGCGAGCAGCTCGGCGACCCAGATGCTCCCGTCGTCGGCGGCGGTGATGCCGACCGGGCCGGCGCCCGGGGTGGGCAGCGTGAGGATCTCGATCCGCCCTTCGGCGTCGAGGTGGCCCACGGCGCTGGTGCGGTTCAGGGTGAACCAGACGGCGTCGTCATCGGTGGCGGTGATCATCGCTGGGGCGCCTGCACCCGCAGGCAGCTGGACGTGGCGGGTGCCTTCCTCCGGGTGGTGGCGGGTGATCGTGTCGGCCTGCATCTGGGTGGCCCACAGCGCTCCGTCGGTGGTGGCGGCCAGGCCGCACAGACCCGCGTCCGGCGAGGCGGTCCTGACGTCGGGGACGCGCTGGCCACCTCGGACGCCGACCAGGGTCCCGGTGCCTGAGCAGGTCGCCCAGGCCGTCCCCTCGGGAGTGACGGTGATGTCCGTGGGACGTGCGTGGGGGCTGCCGAGGTCCCAGGTGTCCCAGGAGCCGTCCGGTGACAGGCGTGCCAGGCGGCCTGCGTGGATGAGGGTGGCCCACACGCGGTGCTGGCCGTCGGTGGTGAGCTGGTAGGGGCCGCCTCCGCCGGGGACGGAGACCTCGCTGACCCGCGGGTCAGGTGCGCTCACGGGGGGCGTGGGACGGTTCACGGCTGCTCCAGTCGTCGGTCCGGGTGGGGTCGCGTCGTCGACTCGCTGTCCAGCGGTCACAGCGACGGGAGGGTGCACGGCGACGTCCTCGTGCTCACCCGCCAGCGGGCGACCCCTGGCCGTCGACGGCGCGCTGGGCCGTGATGCCGTCGAGCACGAGGTCGGCCACGGCGTCCGCGCACGCGGCCGGGTCGACCTCGGGGTGGGCTCGCAGGTGGGCGACCATCGCGTCGAGGGCGCCCTGGTACATCACGGCGGTCAGGCGGGGGTCGGTGGTGCGCAGGCTGCCTTCGCGCTGGCCCCGGCGGAACAGCTCCTCCTGCAGGGCGTGCGTCTGCTCGTACTCCTGGGCGCCGAGGGCCAGGGTGCCGTCAGGGGCGCGCAGACCGGTGGCGATGGCGTGGATCGCCGCCATCTCGTCCGCGTGGGTGCGCAGCAGCGCTGCCGCCCGGTGGATCGCGTCCCTGATCACGGTCGGGACCGGGGCGTGCAGGTCCAGCCCGGCGGCGACGGCGTCGCGGACCCGCACCAGCGCCACCCGTGCTGCGTGGGCCATGAGCTCCTCGCCGTCGGTGTAGTAGTGCCACAGCAGTCCCTTGGAGACCCCCGCCGCCCGGGCGATCTCGGTGAGGGAGGCGCGCTGGTATCCCTCGCGGGCGACCACCGCGATCGTGGCGTCCACGAGGGCCTCGCGCCGCTGCGCGGCGCTGAGCCGCTGGCGGACCGGGCGCTGAGCGGGCGTGGGGGAGGGGGCGCTCACCGCGCCACCACACCACACGCGGGTCCGCGGCATCAGTCGTGGTGGGTGACGGCCCACCGGACCACGTCGCCGACGATGCCGGCCATGAGGACGGCGACGAGGACCATCTGCACCTGCATCCACGTCGGGACGAACCCGGGCAGCAGCGCCTCGACGACGTTGACGACCAGCAGCACCGCGGCGATCAGGCCGACGGCCCGGACCGCGCCTCGTCGTCCCTGGCGAGCTCGGCGCAGGCGCAGCGGGAGCAGGACGGCGAAGACCGCGACGACGAGGGCGTGGCCCCAGGCGTCGTCGTTCGCCTGCGACGGTGCGGCGACGGTGAGCGCTCCCAGGGCGAGCAGCGTGCACACGACCACCAGGAGGTACGCCGTGACCAGGGTGTTGGCGAGCGGGAGGGCGGTGCGCGCGGGGGAAAGACCGTAGAGGCCGTTTTCATTGACCACGCGGTCAACAGTAGCTCGTGTTGACCACACGGTCAATGACTGGTGTCGCTGGCATGCCGCTCGTCAACGGCTGCTCGGAGGCCAGGCTCCCTGCACCAGGCCAGTGCGATGTCCGTGCGATGCCTGTGCGATGCGCAGGCGTCGGGAGGAGAGGTCGTGCGAGGGCTGCCGGCCGAGCAGTTCCTCAGCGCGTGGGTGCAGAGCGCGCGGTGATCCGGACCGTGGTGCCCGACGGGTCGCGGAACGCGCAGTCCCGCGGTCCCCACGGCTGGTCCGCCGGCTCCTGGAGCACCTCGGCGCCCGCGGCCGCGACGGTGGTGAAGAGACCGTCGACGTCGTCCGTGCTGAAGCCGATCATCGGCAGGGACCCCTTGGCGAGCAGCTCCTGGAGGGCGTCGCCGTCCTCGGGGGAGCGGCCGGAGCGGGGCGTGGACAGCACCACCGTCACGCCGGGCTGCGTCGCCGCTCCGAGGATGACCCAGCGGCCGCCGCCTCCGGAGACGTCGTTCAGGACCACCAGGCCCAGCGCGTCGCGGTAGAAGCCCAGGGCGGCGTCGACGTCGTGCACGGTGACGTGGGTGGAGGCGAGAGCGATCGTCATGCCGAGGAACCTAGGAACGGTCGGCACGGCCCGCTTCTCGCATCCTGCTCAGCTCCGCGCGACCTCGGCGGCACCGCTGGCGCGCGAGGGTGCTCCCTGGGTGGCCCGCGGTCTGGCCACGAGCCGCACCAGGCAGCCCGGCAGCCCCGCGAGGTCCTCGTGCCGCCGGGCGCGGTAGGCGCTCGGCGGCTCGCCCACCAGTGCCCGGAAGCTGGAGCTGAAGGAGCCCAGGGAGCTGCACCCGACCGCCATGCAGGCGTCGGTGACGCTGCTCCCCGCGCGCAGCAGCGCCATCGCCCGCTCGATGCGGCGCGTCATGAGGTAGCGGTGCGGGGTCTCGCCGTAGGCGGCCCGGAACCGCCGGCTGAAGTGCGCGGGGGACATGAGCGCGTGCCGCGCCAGGGTCGTCACGTCCAGCGGCTCCGCGAAGTCGCGGTCCACCAGGTCGCGCGCGCTCCGCAGCCTGACGAGCTCGTCGAGGTCCACTCCCGTCGGCACCGTTCCATCCTGGTCTGCGGTCCAGCCGTCGCGCGATCGCTCACCCGGGTGTCGTGACGTCTCGGGCCACGCGGGCCAGCAGCTCCTCGAGCAGCTGCACCTGCCGCTGCTCGGGGTGGCCGGCGGGGTCGAGCACGGCCTGCACGGCCAGGCCCAGCACGGCGGCGTGCAGCACCTCCGCCTGCGCGCGCACGTCGCGGCCGGCGCCTGCGTCGTCGTCGAGGGTGGCTTCCAGGAGCCGGTGGATCGTGTCGCGGCTCGTCTGGTAGCGCGCGGCGTGGTCGGCGGCGTGCCCGGCGTCGGCCAGGGCCGCGTCCCAGGAGGAGACCCAGATGCGGTTGGTCGTCAGGGACTGCGCGTCCAGCGGGAGCATGTCGAGCAGGGCGGCTCGCAGCGCCGGCAGGCCCGGGGCGGCGCTGCGGCGCACGCGCGCGGCGCTGCGCTCGGCCAGCAGGCGCAGCGCGAAGGCGGTGAGCTCCCGAGGCCGCTCCGCACGTCCGGCGGGGCCGGAACGCCTGCGGTCTCGGCTCGTGCCGTCAACGGGGTGGCATGGGTGCCTCACCGCCTGTTCTGCTCCGTTGAGGGGACGACCTCAAGGTCAGTCGCCCACGACCCGATACGCCACATCAGTTCCGTCGGTACGTGTCCATGGAGGACGTCGTGATCCACCGTCTGGCTGACCTGAAGATCTCCCGCAAGCTCACCCTGGGCTTCACCGTGATCTGCCTGCTCCTGGTGCTCACCTCCGGGATCGGCATCCTGCGCCTAGGACAGGCGCAGGCGAACCTGCGCACCCTCGCCGGCAGCGGCCTGGCCTCGGTGGATGCCGCAGAAAAGACCAAGACCGCGTTCACCCAGGCCCGCTTCGACCTGGCCAACGCCGCACTGACCCCCGATGCAGCTGGCACCGACAAGGCTCTGGCAGCCCTGGACGCCGACCAGCAGGCCCTGGACCAGCAGTGGGCTGAGTACCAGGCCAGTGCACCAGCCTCCACCCCCGCCCAGCAGCAGGCCTACACCGCGGCGCTGGCGCAGTGGCGCGCTGCCGCCACCCAGTTGATCCCCCTGGCCAAGGCCAACGACCTGACCGGCTTCGTGGCCCTGCGCGCCACGACAGCGACACCGGCAGCGGCGACAGCAGCGGCAGCTCTGGACGAGATCGTCAAGGCCGAGCACGCCGAGGCTGCAGCGATGGTCGCCAGCGGTGAGGCGGCCTACCGCGCTGCGCTGCTCCTCCTGATCGGATGCACGGTCGCGGCTGTGGTGCTGGCGGTGGTGGTGGGTGTCGTGGTCTCCCGCTCGGTCACCCGCCCTCTGTCGAAGGTCGTCGAGGTCATGACCGAGGTGGCTGCTGGTCGGCTGGACCGCCGCGTCGGTCTGAGCACCAAGGACGAGGTCGGCCAGCTGGGCGCCGTGGTCGACGCCTCCGTGGAGTCCTTGGCCACCGCCATGCGCGGCATCGCCGAGGAGACCCGGACCCTCGCATCGGCCTCCTCGTCGCTGTCCTCAGTCGCCACCCAGATCTCCGCCAGCGCTGAGGAGGCCGCCACCCAGACCCAGGTGGTCGCTGCTGCCTCCGAGGAGGTCACCGTGAGCATCTCCACCGTGGCCGCCGCCGGGGAGGAGATGACCGCCGCCATCGCCCAGATCGCCTCCGCCACCGCCGACGCCTCGGCGATGGCCACCTCCGCCGTCTCAGCCGCCGGCGCAGCCGGCACCGCCATCGACAGGCTCGGGACCTCCTCCCGCGAGATCGGCGACGTCGTCAAGCTCATCACCTCCATCGCCGAGCAGACCAACCTCCTCGCGCTGAACGCCACCATCGAGGCCGCCCGCGCCGGCGAGGCCGGCAAGGGCTTCGCCGTGGTGGCCGGGGAGGTCAAGGAGCTGGCCCAGCAGACCGCGCGGGCCACCGAGGAGATCGTCGGCAAGGTGGCGGCCACCCAGGGCGACGCCTCGGCAGCTGCCTCAGCAGTCACGCAGATCGGTGAGGTCATCGCGCGCATCGACGAGGTCCAGGCCACCATCGCGGCCGCCGTCGAGGAGCAGTCCGCGACCACCGCGGAGATGGTCCGCAACGTCACCGAGATCTCCTCCGGGTCCGCGCAGATCAGCCAGAACGTCTCCGACATCGCCCGCGGCACCGACACCAACCGCGAGGGCGCCGGTCACACCGCCACCACTGCGCAGTCGCTGGCCGCCTCGGCCAGCAGGCTGCAGGAGCTCACCGGCCGCTTCACGGTCTGAGGCGAGCGCTTGCTGGGACCGTCGCGATGAGGCGGCACTGGAGCCCTGCACGGGGCGGTGAGGACGTCCGTGCGGACGGCAGCGGTGAGGTCCGCGGTAGGCCCCACCCCTGGTGAGGTCCTGGCGCTCACTGGAGCTCGCACCGGCAGGTGCCGACCGTCGGCGACCCCCGCTCGAACAGCCGCCAGAGGTGGCCGGGCACGCAGCGCGTCGTGCCAGCCGTGCAGGTGGTCGGTGTCGTCGGGGTCGGGAGCAGGCGGGCGATCTCTCGCAGCGGCGGATCGAGCTCGCGGCGCCGTGCACCCGAGGTCAGGACCGCCTGGCGGCGGCGGGGATCAGTGACCCGTGCACGGCGACCGTCGAGGCGATCGCGGTCCAGCGCTGGCTGCTCGCCCCTCAGGCGCCGTGGTTCGCGATGACGAGCTCGCTGACGCGGGCGTCGCGCAGCGTGAAGCGGTAGTCGAGCTCGGCGACGCCTCCGGGGAAGCTGCCCTCGAGGCGCAGCACCACCACCCAGTGCTCGTCATCCACTCGATGGGCCCCGACCTGCTCGGTCGTGTAGTCGAACTCGGCGCCGGCGTCGCGCACGAAGGCGTGGACCTCCTGCAGTCCGCGGAAGGGTTCGCCCTTGTCGACGACGACGACGTCGTCCGCGAGGAAGGCCTCGGCCGCGTCGGCGTCGTGGACGACGCTGGCGGCGAGGAAGCCGCTGATGGCGGCGGGCAGCTGGTCGGTGTGCGGGTCGCTGGTGTGCGTCATGGACCGACCGTGCGCCGTCACGGCGCGGGAGGGTCAAGCGCTGGACCCTCTCCCCGGGGGAGGGTCCAGGCTGGTCCGGTGCTGACCATCGGGGAGTTCTCGCGGATGACCCAGCTGAGCGTGAGGACGCTGCGCCGCTACCACGAGGGCGGTCTCCTGGACCCGGCCGTGGTGGACGAGAGCACCGGGTACCGCTACTACGCGGTCGAGCAGATCCCGACGGCGCAGGTCATCCACCGGCTGCGGGAGCTCGACGTCCCGCTGGGGGAGGTGCAGCGGATCGTGCGGACGCCGGACCCGGGCGTGCGCGCCTCGTTGGTGGCCGAGCACCTGCGGCGCCTGGAGGCCCAGCTCGACCGCACCAGGGCCGCGGTGGTGTCGCTGCGACGACTGCTGCAGCCGGACCCCGCGCCGATCTCGGTGCAGCTGCGGGCGGAGCCGGCTCGCACCGTCGCCGCGGTGGAGGCAGTCGTCGACCACGGTGAGGTCGGGGCCTGGTACGCCGGTGCGATGGCGGAGCTGGAGGCGTGCGTCGGCGACGCGGCCAGCGGCCCGCCCGGGGGCAGCTACGACAACGCCCTGTTCGAGCGCGGCCGCGGACGCGTGCTGGTGTACCTGCCGACAACCGAGCCCCCTCGCACGGGCAGGGTGCACGCCGTGACCCTGCCCGCTGCGGAGCTGGCGGTGGCGACGCACGTCGGGGAGCACGACGGCGTCGAGGTCACCTACGGGGAGCTCGGCACGTGGGTGGTGCAGAACGCGATGGCGGTGGCCGGTCCGGTGCGGGAGGTCTACCTCGTCGGGCCGCGCGACTCCAGAGATCCCGCCGCGTGGCGCACCGAGATCGGGTGGCCGGTGTTCCGCGTGGGCTGACGGACCCGCGCTCGGAACGGCGAGCGCCGTCCCGGGCGCCGAGCACCACGTCGTGCTCCTCGTTCCCGTGACGGAGCACGTCACACCCGCGGCAGCGTCGCTCATCCAGGTCGTGGCGAGCAGCTCGAACCTCGTCGTCACCGAGTAGACCAGCGGTGCTGCGGCCAGCAGACCTGCCGGAGGAGAGCGCCTGTGCGCCCTGCGCCGACCGAGGTGCCCACCTCGATGCGGGAGGTGGCGGCTGCGGTGGCGGCCAGGGTCATGGGCGCGTCCAGCAGCGGGGCTCGGTCGAGGGCGAGGTGGTCGCCGACCCACAGGGAGTCCAGGCCGGCGTCCTCGGCGCGGCGTGCGGCACCGGGGACGTCCTGCCACGGCTGGGTGGGGGCCGCGGCATCCATGAGGACCACGCCGACAGCGACGGCCGGTGTCTGGTCGGCGTCGTGGCCCATCGGTTGATCATGTCGGCTCGCCGCGCGCGGGTCACTCGTCCACCGCTGACCGCCCGTCTCGGGCCTCCTCGCGATGCGCTGGCGCTCGAGGCCGCCGTCCGTCGCAGAAGGGATCGCTATCCGGGCGCCTCGTACTCGGCGGCGATCCTCGCGGTGACAACCACCTACACCGATACGGACGGGGTGACGTAGGTCGAGACCGATCACCAGAGGATATCCGCCAGGGTGGCCCTGCCCTCAGGATCGACGTCTACGATGGCCGTCAGCTCACTGGGGCTACCTATCGTCGTCCACAGCGGCACCGCGACCTCCCACCCTCCCTCGTCGGTGGTGGTCACCTCAGACCACGGGTGTTCCCAGATGTCATCAGGTTGCTCGATCAGCACCGGGCCGTCGTAGACCGCCACCACCGTGTGGTGCTGGTCGGGTCGCTCCCCTCGCCTCAAGGCTTCAAGTTCGGTGAACACCGCGGCACGCAGGTGTTCCGGCACTGCCGGGAATCGCTGAGGTGCCGGTGCCACCTGTCCTCGGCGCAGCTGCTCACCCAGAATCTGCACCTCCACCTCGACCGTCGCTCCCGACCCGTTGAGGTGCTGCACCTCAGTGGTGTGCATCGTGGTCCTCGCTCCGGCGTCCCGCAGGCGCCGACCCAGAGCGTCTGCCTGGGCCCTGGCGGCGGGGAAGGCGGTGGTTCGCACGTCAACGGAGACGACATTGGCCATCGTCATCCGCCAACGGGTCAGTTGCGCTTCCAGATCCTCCCAACAGAGGGCGATCTGTGCGGCGATGTCTGCTGTGGGTCCTTGCTCGTCGGAGAGGGCCGCGGGCGGGCGCCCCACGAGATACCGAGGCACCTTCTTGAACATCGAACCCGCCTCGTCGCCGTTTGATCATATGGGTGGGGGTCATGTTCGCAGCGCGGGCGCCGCGCTGTCACCGCCGTTCCCTCGAGTGGTCGGGCACCTGGGGCGTCGTCTCTTGGAGGCTCCGTGCTGCGTCGACGTCTCGCTGGAGGACCGCTGACCGCCCGCCTCGGAGCACCTCACGGCGCGCTGGCGCTCAAGGCCGCCATCCGTCGCAGATGGGATCCCCGCACCGGGCGGGTCGAAGCGCCGGGCACCCTGACCGAGGACGCACCAGGCGTGGCAGTTGTCTCTTGCCCGTTCCGGTCGGGCTGTCCTCATCGTCGACCTCTTGCCTGAACCGACTCGCGGGCGGGTGCCCGGTTGCGGTTCGCCCACGGGCAGCCAGGCTGCGGGGATGGGCGAGCTGCAGACCACGGCCGCTGGCGAAGGGGCCAGTACTGACGATGCCGAGGCTGCGGTGGCCCGGCCGTCCGCAATCGGCCACGTGCGGTTGACCGTCACCAACGCCCACAGGTCGAAGGCCTTCTACAGCTGGCTGCTGGGCGCCAGCGCGCTCCGCACGGACTTCACCCACCTGTGGGGCGACCCCTCCGTGCGCGAGGACCCCGACAGGGTCTACGGCGGCTGCAGCTTCACGGTGGGCAGGCAGGTGCTGGGGCTGCGGCCGGTCGCACCGGCTGAGGACAGCTTCGACCCCGACCGCGTGGGCCTGGACCACCTCGCACTCACCGTCGGCTCACGCGACGAGCTCGAGGCCGCAGCACAGCGACTGGCAGCAGCCGGCGTCGAGCACGGCCAGGTGAGGGACCTGCCGGCGTTCGGGGTGACGATCCTGTCCGTGCAGGACCCCGATGGCATCAACCTCGAGCTGTCGGCGCCGCTGGAGCCCTGAGCACAGACCTGCTCCGGCGGGCCTGGCGCCGAGCAGGAACCGCACCGCCGGCCCCTGCCCCGGATCCAGCCGCGGGCCTCGGGCACGGGCCGCTGGCCTGGTGCCCTGTGGCCGCCAGCGCGCGTGCCCGCTGCCCGCCTGCTCGGCGTGTCCGACCGCGCGTCGGCCCTGGTGCACCAAGCGCCACAGGGGCGGGTGCTCGCCCCGACGCGGCTGTTGGTCGCTCCGCGGGATTGCGTCGCGCGCGACCGGGTAGTGGAGGTGCATGACCAAGACGTGGTTCATCACCGGCGCCTCGCGCGGCTTCGGCCGCGAGTTCACCAAGGCGGCCCTGGCCCGCGGTGACCGCGTGGCCGCCACCGCCCGCGACACCTCCAGCCTCGACGACCTGCGCGCTGAGCACGGCGACGCCCTGCTGCCGCTGCAGCTGGACGTCACCGACCGCGCCGCAGACCGCGAGGCCGTCGCCCGCGCCGCCCAAGAGCTGGGCCGACTGGACGTGGTGGTCAACAACGCTGGCTACGGGCACTTCGGTGCGGTCGAGGAGCTCAGCGAGGCCGACCTGCGCGAGCAGATGGAGGCCAACCTCTTCGGGGCGGTGTGGGTGACGCAAGCGGCGCTGCCGGTCATGCGCGCCCAGGGCAGCGGGCACATCATCCAGATCACCAGCGTCGGTGGCATCGCCGCCTTCCCCGGCATCGGGGCCTACCACGCCTCCAAGTGGGCACTCGAGGGGCTGACCGAGTCTCTGTCTCAGGAGGTCGCCGGCCAGGGCATCAAGGTCACCCTGGTTGAGCCGGGTGGGTTCTCCACGGACTGGTCGGGGGCCTCGGCGCACCACAGCGAGGAGATGCCCGAGTACCAGCCGGTGCGCGACGCCACCCGGGAGCGGTACTCCACGGCGACGCCGGGTGACCCGGCTGCTGCGGCGCAGGCGCTGCTGCGGGTCGTCGATGCGGAGGAGCCGCCGCTGCGGGTGCTGTTCGGCAGCGGCCCGACCACCGCGGTGCCGGAGCTGTACGCGAAGCGGCTGGAGACGTGGAAGCAGTGGGAGGGCGTATCCCGGCAGGCCCAGGGCAGCTGACCGCCGTGCGGAGGGCCACCGCTGACCGGACGCTCTGAGATCCCGCGCCGTCGAGGTGCGTGGAACTGTGCCGCGTGGCGACGGCTGTCTCGGGAGGTCGCCCCTGCCGAGACTGCCGCGGGCCTCACCGCGGCGCCGGCGCAGACGGCGTGGCGCAGTTCGTAGTCGACGCCATCGACGCGCGCCGCAGGGCGCGGTAGACCGTCGCGCGCGAGACCGAGAACAGCTCCCCGACCTCGGTGGCGCTGTGACGACCCTCGCCCATCAGCTCCACCAGGTGCGCCTCCTGGGTCCGGCTCAGTTTCGGCGGCTTGCCCCGCAGGTGACCCTTGGCGCGGGCGACCTTCATGCCCTCGCGGGTGCGCATCCGGATCAGGTCGGCTTCGAACTCGGCGACCATCGCCAGGACGTTGAACAGCAGCCGGCCCACGGGGTCGGTCGGGTCGTGCAGCGACCCACCCAGACTGAGGCGGACCTGTCGGGTGGTGAGCTCCTCCAGGATGGCTCGGGCATCGGGCAAGGAGCGGGCCAGGCGGTCGAGCTTGGTGACGACCAAGGTGTCGCCGTCTCGGCAGGCTGCCATCGCTTCTCGCAGTCCGGGTCTGTCGCGGTTGGTGCCGGTCAGGCCGTGGTCGACGTAGATGCGGGTGGGTTCGACGCCGAGGTCGGTCAGGGCGTTGCGTTGGGCGGTGAGGTCTTGGCCGTCGGTAGAGCAGCGGGCGTAGCCGATGAGCAGGCCGGTCATGGTGGTCTCCTGGGCTGGCCGGCCCGGGACGCCTCATCGCGTCTGGGCCGACGGCGGCGTGAGCCGTTGCCCATCCACGGTGAACACACCGGCGGCCGCGGACGATGGCCGGCGCGGGGCCTCACCCGGTCAGCCCCTCGTCCGGCTGCCGAGGCGTCTCGCTCACCATCCCATCTGCGACGGCTGACGGCCTCGAGCGCCAGTGCGCCGCTAGGTGCGCCGAGGCGGCCGGTCAGCGGTCGTCTACGAGACGCTGAACGCAGCACGGTCGCTCACCGGGTACTGGCGCAGACCGACTGCCGCCTCACCATCCGGTTGCCTGGGCGAAGCGATGAGTGCAGGATTCGATCATGCTCGGTGCCGGTGCGCTGGTGGTGGCCGCTGCACTGTTGACGCTGGCAGCTGACGTCATCAAGGCCAGCCCTCAAGCGTGGGAGCTCACCTGCTGGAGCGGTGAGCGCGCCAGGAGCGATCGAGCCATGAATCTGCTGTGGATGCTGGGGGCAGCGCTGTTCGGGCTCGGTAGTGCTCAGCTCATCGACACTGCGGGCTGGTCGGCCGGCCTTGCAGGGCTCGTGGTCTATCTGTCGATCCTGTCGGCGGCCTCTTCGCTGGGCCGGCTGAGCCGAAGACGCCCCGCTTCAAGGTCGGCTCGTTAGGAGTAGACGGGACCAGATGGCGCAGTCTGCACGCCCGGGATCGCCAGAGGGCGCCCCCGACCTCACGGGTCTACGCGGCACCTACGCCCATCGCCCCCGGCGTGCCGCGGTGGTGGTCAACGCCTTATCAGCGGTGGTGGCGATCGGTGTGTTTGCTGGGCCTGCCGATAGAGGCGGGGGTCCGCCTGCAGACGGCACTGGCAGGGCGTCAGCTACCCACCGGTGATCCTAAGGCTCTCATGGCTGACCGGATGAGGATCGGTCATCGGACGCCGTGGCGCCTCCAGGACGCTTCACCGGCCGCCGGCGCTGGTCGTCGCAGTTGGGATCCCCAAGCGAAGTGGATTCGGGACCGCAATATTGGGTGGACAGCCTCACCGCACATTCGGTACCCATCGCAGGTGGAGCCCAAGATCCCCGCGCCGTACGTCGTGCAGCCCCTGGCGCCCGGCCAGCACGACGCAGCGATGGACACGGTGTGGCGGGCCTTCGGGTGGGGACAGCGCCGTGCGGCCGCCGATGAGGTCATCGCGGCGCGCGCCATCGAGATCGACCGGACCCTGGTCGCTGTCGACACCACTGCGGAAGACGGACACGTTGTCGGCACCACCAGCACCTACTCCCTGACAATGACGCTGCCCGGCGGTGCCCAGGCCCCGGTTGCCGGCGTGTGGATGGTCAGTGTCGATCCCACCCACCGCCGCCGCGGTGTGCAGAGCGCGCTGCTGCACCACCAGCTGCGTCAGTTCGCCGCCGACGGGGAGTCGATCTCGGCACTGTGGACCACTGAGGCCCCGCTGTACCAGCGGTTCGGCTACGGATTGGCGACGTGGCGCTCCCGCATCGAAGTCGACCTGGCCCACGCCGTCTTCACCCCCCGAGCTACCGCTCTGGCCGCCTCATCCGGTGCGCAGCTGCGGCTGATGAGCCTGGAGCAGGCATTACCGCACCTGGTGGGCATCCACGAGAAGCAGGCCACCACCCGCCCGGGAACCCTGGCCCGCGACGAGCGCCGCTGGCAGCAGCTCCTCGGTGACGACGACGGCCCCGCCGCCGAGCTCGTCGTCGCCATAGGGCCCGCCGGCGCTACCGGGTATGCGGCCTATCGCCTGCGCGAGGGTGCACCGGCGGCCGTGCCCACCGGCGAAGTCGCGGTCCAGGAGATCAGTGCGCTGGACGCCGCCACGCATGCGCAGCTGTGGCGGTTCCTGCTGGACACCGACCTGCGGCGCACCCTGACGTGCAGCTCCCGTCCCTTGCCGGATCCGCTGGCGCACCTGCTCAGCGACCACCGGCGGATGGACGCCCGCGTCGATGACGCCCTGTGGGTGCGCCTGGTGGACCTGCCCACGGCGCTGTCCATGCGCGCCTACAGCCGCGACGTGGACGTGGTGGTGGAGGTCGAGGACGATCTTCTACCGGCCAACGCAGGGCGCTGGCGGGTCACCGTGGCCGATGATGGGCAGCGGGCCCAGATCACTCGCAGCGACCGAGCCCCTGATCTGAGCATGGACGTCAGCGACCTCGGTGCGGCTCACTTCGGCGCGACGACGCTGGCCGACCTGGCCCGCGCCGGTCGTGTAATCGAACTGAAGACCGGCGCGTTGGCAGCTGCCTCCGCGGCTTGGGGTTGGCCCACCACTCCGGACGCGCAGGAGATCTTCTGACGGGTCACCAAAGCAGCGTTCATGCCTCACGCCGCCGGCGTCGTAGGAGACGCCGGCCCTGGTCGCACCCGCCATGTCGGCGAACATCTGGACCGAGAGCAACCATCGCCAGCACCGACGCCCAACATTCGCGCAGCCGTCGCAGACGAGGACCGCTGACCGCCCGGCCTTGGTGCCGTCTCGGTGCGCCGGCGGCCGGAGCCGCCGTCTGTAGCAGATGGGATCCCCGACCGACCCAGCACGAGGTCGGCACCTCCCGTCGCCCGCTCCGCCCCACTGGACGCGGTCAGCGCCTCTGACAGAGCCACGCCTCGGTCCCCAGAGGTGGAATGCGGCGGCGCGGACAGTTCCAACATCGGCACGTCAGGTCGGTGGGCGCTGGCCTCTCACGGACCTGACCTGCAAACCCCGCTGCCGCAGCACTGCCGTCACCACACCGTCGCCCGCGACCAGCACTCCACTGTGCGTTCCGTCGTACACCGACCCGCATCCGCAAGAGGGACTGCGAGCTTGCAGGACCGCTGTGTTGAGGCCATGACGAACGGCTAGATCTGCCACCAGTTCAGCGCCACGCACGTAGTCCGTCGTGACGTCCTCTCCGTCAGCAGTGAGGACTCGTGCGCGCCCTGCCAGCACGTCGTGGCCGTCCCCACCTACCAGTTCCGCAGCGGCGCGAGGAGTGTCAAGGCCCGCCAGCTGTTCAGCGCACGCCGGGACAGCACGCCCCTCACGCACGGCCTGAACCACCGAAGGGTCAGGCAGTGAGCGACCGTCGTACCGACACGGCAGACCAGCCAGGCAAGCGCTCACCAGGTCCACAGGCACCGGTTCGCTCACTGCCTCACCTCCGGGTCCCGTGATCGCTGCTGCGCGCAGCCCAGAGCTGGCCGAGCACGCATCAACGCCATCCGATGATCTTTCTCGAACCTACACCGGCCGCTCCTTGGTCGGCGGATCCATCGCAGTGGGACCGCCACGCCGCTTCGCGTCCACCTCCAGCGCGAGCACCGGCCGTCGCTTCACGAGCGCGGGAGCAAGGTCATGATGGGCTCGTGACCGATCGCCTGCGCGTCGCCGTCGCTCAGCCCCTCGTCATCCTCGGCGATCTGAGCGCCACCGCAGCCGCCCACGTCCAAGCCATCGAGCTCGCTCACGCTCGCCTGGTCGTCTTCCCAGAGCTCTCGTTGACCGGGTATGTGCTCGACGCTGCACCGGTCGCCCTCGACGACCCATGTTGGGACCTGATCGCGTCGGCCTGCTCCGCTCTCGGCACGACCGCTCTGGTCGGGGCGCCGGTTGATGAGGGTGGCCGGCGCTCGATCGCCGTGGTCGCTGTTGACGGATCGGGGGTGCGGGTCGTCTACCGCAAAGCACACCTGCACGGCGCTGAGAACGGGGCGTTCCATCCCGGCCCAGGCGCGACAGTGATCGACGTCGACGGCTGGCGCGTCGGGCTGGCCGTCTGCCGCGACACCGGCATCGGCGAGCACACAGCTGCAACAGCAGCGCTGGGTGTCGACCTCTACGCCGCGGGCGTGATCGATGAGCCCGCGGCTCTGGCCATCATTCGCTCCCGTGCGGTCGCGAACGCCAAGGCGTGCGGCGCCGCGGTCGCGGTGGCCAGCGCCGCCGGCGCAGTTGGTCCCCGCCACGGGTTCCCCGAAACGGCGGGCGGTTCCGCCATCCACGCCGCCGACGGCTCTCTCCTTCAGGCTGCCGGCCCCGAGGTGGACGCGGTCGTTGTCGTTGATGTCGAACGTCATCGCCGTTGACCTCAGCCACGACGACTGATCAGCACGAGCAGTCTTTCCTGATCGCACTCGAGGACCGCTGACCGTCCCGCATGGTGCACGTCGCGCCGCTTTCGCGCTCAGGGCCGCCGTCCGTCGCACACGGAATCCCTACCTGGGCGCGCTGTCATCTCGGTCAGGGAGGACAACGAGGCACCTCCTGTCGGCTGCGGCAGCTGATGCGCTGCCGCCTCAAGATCGCGATCTCATCGAAATGTGACCAGGCCATCTAGGTGGTGATGGCATCGCGAGCTGCAGGAAGCGCGGTGACCCCCTCGGCGGCGAGGAAGTGTCCAGCACCCGGGATCACGCGCACGGGTGCATCGAGCAGGGCCGCGAGGCGATCGGAGTGGGCGGGCGGCACAAAGGCGTCGTCCTCGGACCGGATGATGACGACGCGTCCGACGTGCTCGCTGATGCCGGTGACGTCACACCCGTCGGCGATGTAGGCGTCCAAGTTCGGGAGGGCGGGCAGTCGCTCGACGAATCCGGCCACCAGGACGAGGGTTCCAAGGCGCCACCGCTCCGGCAGACGGCTGAGGCAGCGCAGGACCGTGAGGCAGCCCAGGCTGTGAGCGACGACGGAGGTCTGCTCGTCCGGGGTTCCGAGCGCGGCGCGCACGTGGTGTTCCCACCGCACTGGGTCGGGGTTCATCGGATCGGGAAGGGCGGGGATCTGGGTCTCGACACCGGCAGCTTCCAGCTGCTCGGCCAGCCAACCGAACCAGTGGTCCGCCGGCGTCGCGCCGTACCCGTGGATGATGATCGCCTGCGGGCGTGTCGGGTCTGGGGTCATGCCGCTGGACGGTAGGGCTTCCCGTCAGCGTGAAGGTCAAGTCAGGCAGTGGGGGTGGGATGCGGATTGGTGAGCTCTCCGCTCTGTCAGGGGTCAGCGCACGAGCGCTGCGGCACTACGAAGACGTCGGCATCCTGGTTCCAGATCGCTCCTCTAGCGGATACCGCGACTACTCGCTGGCTGACGTCACGCGTGTGGCACAGATCAGGGCGTTGATCTGTGCCGGGATGGGGACCTCGACCATCAAGCGCTACTTCGACTGCGTTCGGACCGGCGACCGTGGAACCCAGCTTCAGATGTGCCCCGACCTGCGTGCCGAACTGGACCTCATCGCTGAAGCCCTCACCGCGAAGCAGGCCCAGCTCCAGCGAACGCAGGAGCAGCTTCGCCGCCTGACATCGACCAGCAGGGGCTTGGGTGAAGCGCGCTGACCACAGCTCACCGTCCGTGTGGCGCACGTCGCGACCCCGCGGCGCTCAAGACCGTCGTTCGTCTCACTTGGGATCCTCACCCGGACGAGCGCGAGGAGTTGCTGCGCGAGATCCGGGCCGCGACCGCGCGGTGCAGCCCCTGGGAGACGGCGATCCCGATCAGCACCACCACTGCGCCCACCGGCTGGTTCCACTGCACGTGCTCACCCAGCACGCTCACCCCCACTACCGCAGCAACCACCGGGGTCAGGTAAGTGACGCTGCTGGCGGTGCTGGCCCCTGCTGCCGCGACGATG